>CAQJOC010000030.1:8639-8875 GCA_948815685.1 uncultured Eubacteriales bacterium
TTAGCAAGTCTCTCAAAAATCCAGAAATTCCTAAAAAGCAGCTTCTTGCGAAATCAGAAAAAGCGAATTATTATAGAATTTTAAATTAAATAGCTCCGAATGGTCATGCTATATCCCTTTATCAAACGTTTTAAAATTTTTTTCGAAAAACATCATAATTTCAAAAAGTCTATTAATATTTAACTTACATAAGTAAATTAGCTCTTTTTTACTTCAAAATCCTCTGGATGCGCCCC
>CAQJOC010000030.1:8925-10364 GCA_948815685.1 uncultured Eubacteriales bacterium
TCCTCCACCTATAAATGGTCCTCGACCACCTATAAATGGAGTTCCTCCACCTTTTTTGGTGAAAATTAAAAAAAGCAATATAACAAAAACTGAAATTCCTATATCTAAATAAATTTCATTTTTATTAGCGTTTCTGTATTTAGTAACTTGCGTGACTTCATCCGGAACTTCTAAACCATATTCCTTATATATTTCGGAAAGCAAATTTGAATAAACTCCGCAAACTCCTGAATTCCAATCTTCTTCTTTAAAATAGGGAATTCCCATTTCGTCCAGTATTCTTCCGGCTTTTCCGTCATTTATTGTTCCTTCTAACCCATATCCGACTTCTATTTTTACCTTTCTATCTCCCTTGGAAAGCAGCAGCAAAACACCATTACCTTTTTCTTTATTCCCTATTCCCCATTCACGAAAAACAGTCAAAGCATAGTCTTCAATAGGCTTTTCATCTAAATTTTCAACGGTAACTACCACCAACTGTGCCGTCGTATTCTGCTCAAGTGCATCACTTTGAGAAATAATATAATTTTTAGTCTCATCATTTAATATATTTGCAAAGTCATTTACATATATATCCGAAGTAGGGCTCGGGATAGCTCTTACATTGGCACACAAACTCACAAAAACCATTAAAAATATAACTAAATTCATGTGCCTCATGTATCCTCACCCTCTATAATCTTTTTTCATTTACTTGATTTTTCACCTTTATCCAAAGTTTACAGACGGAACTTCTTTGTCATTTTCAGATGCTTGAAAATAATCTATTGCTTGAAATCCAAACATATTGGCAACAACTACCATAGGAAATGTTTTGATTTTTTGATTATATTCCATAGCTGCATCATTATAATCTTTTCTTGCAACTGAAATCCGATTTTCCGTACCGGATAACTCATCCATCAATCCTGTAAAATTTGCATTTGCCTTTAAATCCGGATAATTTTCAACCACCATGAGAAGCCTGTTCAAAGCTCCGGTAAGTTCCGAGTCAGCTTGTGCTTTGTCAGACATACTAGCAGAACCGGCAAGCTTTTCTCTGGATTTTGCAATGGAATTTATTACTTCTGTCTCATGTGCGGCAGAACCTTTTACCGTATTTAATAAATTAGGGATAAGGTCAGACCTTCTTTTAAGCTGGGTATCTATATTTGAACTCTGATTATCTGCTTTCTCTTTCAATTTTACCATACTATTATAACTTCCCACTCCGAAAAATATCAAAAATATCGTCAGAACAGCTATAATGATTAATGTTATTTTACCCGTTGACATTTTTTTACTATTTTCCATTACAAAAATCCCCTTTATTTTGCAAGTTTCTCCTAAAATTCCTTAAATTTATATATAATTTTTTAACTCTATCAATAATATTATCATAACTCTAAAAATGTAAAATTATATTTTTATTTTTAACATTAACATCATTTTTTAACCAA
>CAQJOC010000030.1:10461-10667 GCA_948815685.1 uncultured Eubacteriales bacterium
AAACTTTATGAGTCAGTACGGATTGGCTCAAATTTACTATTACAAAGATGGACATGCCCTAACAACGGCTGAATAATCTCAAAATTTCTATCGACATATTTTATTAAAAGTTGGAAACTCCGTTTTTCATTCCGTGTGAGTTTAGGTAACGTTTGCATTCCTTTAATTTGAAAATATGTGTCCAATGAATTAATAATACCTAAAAG
>CAQJOC010000031.1 GCA_948815685.1 uncultured Eubacteriales bacterium
TCCACGATGTCTTAGCTTTCTTGCTACGCCTCGCTCTCCGTGTGACAACTTCTTTGTTTCTAAATCACCAAGATAAATTGAACGATATATCGTTGAAAAACTAACCTGAATTTTGTTCTTTTCCATTTTTAACCGATTTGATATTTGCTCGGGGGACCACTGAAGATCTAGAAACAAATGTTGAACCAATTTCTTTGCTTCAGCTTCTGTCAACTTCCTTTTTCGGCTACATCTTTTTCTCCTTTGACAATAGACCTCCTGCGAAATCAAAACATGCTTATAAATAAAAGGTAAAATATTGGGTTATATATAAATTTATGATGGACAAAACTTGCAAATTTTTAGAATCTATTTATAAAAATATCAACTTTTTAATGTCTCAAGTTGATTTTGCAGGAAGTCTAATGAAAGCAGATAAAAGAAATAGTCGATGCTGAAAAAATTCTTGTAAGAACGGCCCTTATAGGAAATAAGGTGCTAAATTATAGTTTTAATTATTTGATTATAAATTAATTATTTATGGCGTATCTTAGAAGATACGTCATTATTGGTACATATAGAAAGGAAAATATCATGAAAAATAAAATTTTATGTTTATTATTTTCAGTTGTTTTAGCTGTAATTGATTTATTTATAAAATTTTATGTTAAAAATTATTTAAATAATAAAGATAGCATTAAAATATTAAACGGATTTTTAGAGGTTATATATTTGGAAAATAGAGGTGCAGCATTAGGAATTCTCAATAAAAATATTTGGCTTTTAATTTTTATATCATTAATTTTTATTATGTTTTTTATTCTTATGCTATTTATGAAAAGAAGATTTAATAATATCTTTCTGATTTCGTCAGCTTTCATAATTGGAGGGGGGATAGGGAATTTAGCTAACAGAATATTGACCGGATATGTGATTGATTATATAAAATTGTGTTTTTTTAATCCGGTTTTTAATTTTGCTGATTGCTGTTTAACATTAGGATTTATAGGGTTAATAATATATAGTCAAATAACTTAAAAACTAAAGCAATTTTTTATTTTTTTGTCTGAAAAAAGAAAGAAAAAGATAAAGACGCCTTTTTTAGTTTACAGTGAAATAACTTGAGAAATATTTTTTGATAATTTTAACCTTTTTTCGTGAAAAAAGGTTTACCAAAAAAGCCTATGGGGCGGATTTCGATTCCGCCCCCTTCACACCCCCACCTAAACGACCGGGCTGCTGCCCGGACCCGGCTTCTTGTTATTTTTACTTTGCGAATTTATCATATACTTTTTAAGTTATATGACTATAATAATTGTAATGTTTTTCTAAAAGATATAATTAAAATGGGATTTTAATAATTCACGTTTAGTTTTATACTTATAAATAAAAAGATAAATAAAAAAGATAGAAAGAGATAGAAAAAGATAGAAAAATCATAAAATGAAGGAATAATATGGAGATTATTAACAGAACAGTTGAATATTTGGAGTCAAATACAAGACTCGATAAGCTAGTTTATGAATATTTACCGGAATATACTCGTTCGGCAGTGCAAAAGATGATTGAAAAAGGATTTGTTAAGGTCAATGGAATTTTGTGTGAAAAGAGTTATAGGGTAAAGGAGGGGGAAATAATTTGTGTGGATGTTCCTCCTGCGTCCGATTTAGAAATAAGACCTGAAAATATTCCCCTTGATATAAGGTATGAGGACAGTGATTTATTGGTTGTAAATAAACCAAAAGGAATGGTTGTACATCCGGCTCCTGGGAACAGAGAAGGAACTTTGGTTAATGCATTACTTTATTATTGTAAAGATTCTTTGTCTGGGATAAATGGAATAATACGTCCGGGAATCGTACATAGGATAGATAAAGATACAAGTGGACTTTTAATTGTAGCAAAAAATGACTTTTCTCATAAAATTTTAGCAGAGCAAATTAAAGTTCATAACTTCAAACGTGAATATATAGCAATTGTAGACGGAAAAATAAAAGATGATAAGGGAACAATTAATTTGCCTATCGGCAGACACCCTAAAAACCGAAAAAAAATGGCGGTAGTGTATAAAGGGTCTAAAGAAGCTGTTACTCATTTTGAAGTTTTGGAAAGATATGAAGGTTTTACTATGTTAAAACTGATTTTGCAAACAGGAAGGACACATCAAATAAGAGTTCATATGGCACATATTGGTCATCCTGTTAGTGGAGATGAAGTTTATGGCTCTAAAGATAAATTTAAAATTTTAGAAGGACAATGTCTACACGCTAGAAATATAGGTTTTTTACATCCAAGAAGTGGAAAATATATTGAAATAATGAGCGAATTGCCTAAATATTTTGTTAATTTCATTAATTTATTGAAATTAAAGTAAAAATGATTTATAATATAATATATTTTGCCACAAAAAATTAAATTTTATATGAATATTGCGAATAGAATAAGGTAAAATTTAGTTAGAGGGCAAGTCAAAAATCAAACAAATTAATGCTGTTTGGTTTGTAAGAGCATTAATTTGTATTAGCATAAAAAATAAAGAAGATAAATAAATGGAAAACAAAAAGGAAATTGAAAAAGAGGCTGGTAAGTTAACCTGAATGGAGGGAAATAAGATGGGGGAGGAGAAGTTTGGCAAAGATGGTATACCATTTAAAAACAGAGAGTTAAGCTGGATGGATTTTAATATGCGAGTGCTTGAGGAGGCTATGAGCAGAAATAATCCCGTAATGGAAAGGCTGAAATTTCTTTCTATTACAGCTTCGAATTTAGATGAGTTTTTTATGATAAGAGTTGCGGAAGCTATGGACAAAAAGCTTACTAAACCTGACAACAAAGATGCGTCCGGTCTTAAACCGAAACAACTCTTAGAATTGCTTACAGATAAGATACATAAATTTTACGGTAAGCAGTATTCTTGTTTTTTGAATCAAATTTTGCCGTCGCTTGAAAAAACAGGCATAAAATTTTTAAAATGGGATGACCTTAATTTAGAACAAATAAACTATGTTGAGGATTATTTTGAAAAAGTTATTTTTCCGGTTTTAACGCCTTTGGCGGTTGATACGGGACGTCCATTTCCTTTTTTATCAAATAAAAGTTTGAATATTGCGGTAGAATTTGAAAAAGACGATGAATCACTTTTTGGAATAGTCCAGGTCCCGTCAATATTGCCAAGATATCGAGAAATACCAAGTTTGAGGGGAAAGAGCTATATATTATTGGAAAATATAATTATGGGAGAACTTTCAAGACTTTTCGAGTTAAACGGTATTAAATCGAGTTGTACATTCAGAATAATTAGAAATTCCGATATTGAAATAGATGAAAGAGCACAAAATTTACTTACGGAAATAGAAAAATCAATAAAAAAAAGAAAGCGTGGAGATTTAGTAAGACTGGAGATAGGGGATAAGACCAGTAAAGGAATTAAAAAATTTCTTGTTAATATGCTTGGAGTGGGAAAAAAGGAAATTTATGAGGCTAAAGGTCCCATAGATTTAACATTTTTATCTAAATTTTATAATGAAGAAGGGAGCAATAGGTTTAAATTTGGTAAATTAAGGCAAGTTTCGCCTCCTGCTGATTTTGTTGGGTGTAAGGATATATTTGAAGCAATTCGTGAAAAAGATAGAATGATATACCATCCTTTTGAAAGTTTTGATTGGGTTACAAAATTTGTCCAAGCAGCGGCAGAAGACGAAAATGTTTTGGCTATTAAACAGGTTTTGTACAGAGTGAGTGGAAATTCACCGATTATTGCGGCTTTAATAAAAGCTGCGGAAAACGGAAAACAAGTTACTGTTCTCGTGGAGCTTAGAGCCAGGTTTGACGAAGAAAACAATATAGGTTGGGCAAAAAAATTGGAAAAAGCAGGTTGCCATGTTATATATGGTTTGGCCGGTCTTAAGGCACATTGTAAAGTCCTTTTGATTGTAAGAAGAGAAAACGACTGTATAAGAAGGTATATTCATTTTGGTACAGGGAATTATAATGATACAACAGCAAAATTTTATACTGACATAGGAATTTTTACGTGTAAGGAAAAGTTCGGTCGAGATGCTTCATCTTTATTCAACTCTTTGACAGGTTATTCGGGACTTCCTGAATACAACGAGTTGATAGTAGCACCTTTGGGGATGAGAGAGTTTTTTGAAAAAATGATTAAAAACGAAGCTGAAAACGCAAGATGCGGTCTTCCAAGTGGAATAGTAATAAAAATAAACGCCATTGTAGATAATAAAATTATAAAGGAGTTATATAAAGCGTCACAGGCAGGAGTTGATATAAAGCTGATTGTCAGAGGGATATGCTGTTTGATTCCCGGAGTTCGTGGATATAGCGAAAACATAAGCGTAATGAGTATAGTTGGAAGATTTTTGGAACACAGCAGAATATTTTATTTTGAGAACGGAGGAAATCCTAAAATATATATGGGGAGTGCTGACTTAATGCCAAGAAATCTTGACAGGAGAGTTGAGATTTTGTTTCCGGTTGATGATATGGATTTAAGAGAGCGGACCGTTAATATTTTAAATATACTTCTGAATGATACAAAAAATGCCAGAATTCAAGACAATGATGGCAAATATCGTCGTGTGGAACAAAGAGGAAAGCCTTTAAACAGTCAGATGGAATTATTTAAATTGTTTAATTCATTAAACAAAGATAAAAAGAAAAGTACTTTTGCAGACAATATAAAAATATTTAAACCTCAGTCAGCTGATGATATAGAGGAAAGTATCAGATAAGGAGCTGGAAATATATGCATAAAATAGGGATACTCACAAGTGGAGGAGACTGTCAAGGATTGAATGCTGCAATAAGAGGAATATGCAAAGCTCTTTATAAAGAATTTGGAGGTGATAATTTAGAAATTGTGGGATTTCTAAACGGATATAAGGGATTAATTAAAAAAGAGTATAAAATTTTAAAACCTTTGGATTTTTTTGAAATAATCGGACTTGGCGGGACAATTTTAGGGACTTCAAGATTACCTTTTAAAAAGCTTAAAGATATAGAAGACGACCAAATAGATAAAGTTGAAACAATGAAAAAATCTTATCGGGAAATGGGGCTTGAATGTCTGTTGGTATTAGGCGGTAATGGAACTCAAAAGACAGCCAATTTCCTAAGCAATGAAGGGTTAAATATTATATCTTTACCTAAAACAATAGATAATGATATATGGAGTACGGATATGACATTTGGTTTTCATAGTGCCGTAAATGCCGCAACACTGTTTATCGATAATATTTATACCACGGCAAAGTCACATGGAAGAATATTTATAGTTGAAATTATGGGGCACAAGGTGGGCTGGCTTACTTTATATGCGGGAATTGCCGGAGGAGCAGATATAATATTGATTCCGGAGATCCCTTATAATGCTGAATCAATTTTGAAATGTATCGAAAACAATCGAAAAGAAGGTAAAAATTTTTCAATAATTGCCATGGCTGAAGGAGCAAGTTCAAATTTAATATTAAATCAGGATAATAATCAGGGAAAGAAAAAGTCGGTTTCATATGAACTTGCCATAGAACTTAGTAAATTTACAACTCAAGAGATAAAGGTTGCGATTCCGGGACATTATCAAAGAGGCGGAAGCCCTTGTCCTTATGACAGAATTCTTGCCACAGAATTTGGGGCAGCGGCGGCTGAGCTAGTTAAACAAAAAGCTTACGGAAAGATGGTTTCTTTGAAAAATGGCAAAATATCTTCAACCGACTTAAATGAGATAGCTGGCAAACTGAAAGCTGTGCCTTATGAGTGTGATATGATTAAAAATGCCAGAAACGTTGGAATTTGTTTTGGTGATTGTGACTAGACTGAAAAGGAGGAATAATTATGTCAAAAAATAATGATAATGAACTCGCAGAGGAGCAAGTGATAGACCTTTTTCATAACCCCAAATTTTTGTCAAGGATTGAATTAGCCAACACAGAAGAGGAAATTTTAGAAATTTTTCAAGAAAATAATATTGGGCTTACTTCCTCGAAGATGGAGATTTTACATAATATATGCGAAAAATACATAGAAAATGGTATGGAAATAGTGGATGAAGAAAAGTTTTTAGAAAACGTGGCTGCAGGGAAAGATGTGAATAAAAATAATGCACCTAAAATGATGAAAAAAGTTTCAGAAATTATTCAAAAAAATCCTTTTAAGATTGAAAAAAAGAGAATGTTTTAAATTTTGTGTAAACATTAAAAGCCGATATAAGATAAATGAGCATTTACGAGTGGGTAGAACCGATTTTAAGATTGTCTGTATATAGCTGTTCTGGTTAAAAATAATTTCACGGTAGTTTTAATAAAAAATCTGGAAGTGAAAAAATCTCATAACTTTATAAATATCGTGGCATCTAGGGCCTGTTCACACGAAAAATTCCACAATAAAATTATTATGCTTTTTGGGCTATAAAACGTACTTTGCTCCAAAAATAGTCATTGAATTTTTAAATCCATTGTGCGATTTAGATTATATTTTTTTAGAAACAAGCTGAATTTTATTCCAAAAAACTTCGTGTGAACAGGCCCTAGTTTATTTTTTATTATTCTGCTAAAAATTTAAAATATATAAAATTGGTTACGTATTAACTCTAAAAATTTCCTTACTGTTCAAAGCTAGTACGTTGGGTTATTTTAAATCGTAACAGCTATACATTTAGAGCCTATATTATTTTCAAATTATGTATCTCGGTTTTTATCGTTTTACTGTTCATTTATTATTTCATAAACTTTATTGAGAGCATCTTTAGCAGGCACTTCAAAATCAGGGATTACCCTGTCCGGATTCTTTGTTGAATCTGGGCGACCAAATTTTTTAAACGTCGTATGGAAAGATATTTTACTATTTGGTGTAACATAATTTGGGCTACAGTCTCCGAAAGCTGTTGGAGAACCCCCAGGAACTTCACCAATTATTTTGGCAAGGTTATTATCGGACAACAATGCTGCAAACCACATGCCCGCGCTAAATGTCCCATGTGAAGTTAAAACATATATATTCCCATCATAAAGCGGTAAACTATTTCTAAATTCTATATCTTCGGCAGTTAATTCATACTTATTATCATAGTGTGCCAATTTGTCATTTTCTATAATGTCCACAGAAAAACATTTTATTATGCTTGGCAAATTTTTAAGATGCATCATAAAATAATCTATAACACGTGAGGCTCCCCCATAATTTTTTCTCACATCTACAACTATATTTTTAATATTATTTTGTTGAACGTCTAAAAAGAAATTATGTAATTTATTTTTGTACTCGTCATTACAAGTGCAATTATTTAATTTAAAAATACCAAGGTTATTTTTCTTGTCAATCTCATAAGAAACCCATTCTTCATTTATAGTGTTCGGACTTTCTATTGGAGTTAAATTAAAATCTTTTGACTTTATTTCATCGCTCTTTTGAAATGTTATCTTTATAGGTTTAGAAGTATCGATACCAGACAAAGATAAATTTCTACCACATATAAATTTAGAAGGTGTTTCAAAAAAATTATGATATGCCCATTCATCAATTTCGTGCGACCAGTGTTCTTTAAATTCTTTATATAAATCCTCAACTGAAATATCATTTATAGACATTATGGAATAATCCGAAAATTCACCGCTTTTGCACATAAATTTTCCATCAGTAAATTCAGTGTCGAATGGTAGGCGACCGTTTAAACAACCGAATGAGCCAAACATTGTATGTGCATCATGCAATTTTGATACTATACGCCGAATCACCCGGTATTCCTCTGTTACGCTAGTTTTTTCGGATAAATTATTAATTTCTATATCTTTTTGTTCTAAAACCTCATCAGGAATCTTGTCAACTGCTGAAACATGGTGCTTCTTTATGACATTTAAAATGTAATTAATATCTTCTATTACCTGTTGTTTCGTAAATTCTTGGTTTTCTGCCACATCTTTTTGGGCAATTTTGTCAGATTGTACAGTGCTTGAAGTTTCTGATGCTAAAATATTTGTATTTGTTAAACCGGGGCCCCCCGTTAAAACTGTTAAGCCAAGCAATGAGCTTGCTAAAAATTTTTTATTCAATTTTCCTCCTGCAACATTTTCTAAATTTTCGTCTGTTACTTGTTTATTTTCGGTTTTCATATTCATTATATAGCCTGGGACATCCCATACCGTAAATTCAAATTCACTTCGCATAAATGTCACCTCAAACACCTTATAAACTTTGACGCTGCTAATTTTCATTATAAAGTATCAACCGCATATTTTCAACAGTATTCGGCACTACCGATTTAGACCCCATGTTGACATTTTATGTTTAATATATTACTATAAACATAAGGGTGATGGGCATGATTTTAGCAATTGAAGCAGCTTTGTATTTTGAATATCGATGAGACATCATACAAAGCTAAATTATATAAATCTCATTGGTCATTAATTTAAGGTGTTTTATACCTTGTTTTATTGGTCGGTTTTTTAATAGTAAAGCTGTGGACGATGTTTCTCCACAGCCTTTTGTTTTGCTATTTAAGGAGGTAAACCATGGGAATTTTAGAAGTGACAAATTTAACACATTCATTTAGTCAAAAAACTTTATATAAAAATGCAACCTTTGAATTGTTTAAGGGCGAACATATGGGAATTGTTGGCCAAAATGGGACAGGAAAAACAACTTTATTACGCTTACTTGTCGGAGATATTATATCGGATTCAGGCACAATAAGATGGCAAAAAAATATTAAAATTGGATATCTGGATCAATATGCCAAAATCGATAGGCAATTTACAATCTTTGAATATTTAAAAACCGCCTTTAATGATTTATATCAAATAGAAGAAGAATTAAACAGTATTTACGAGAATATGGCTAATAATACAGATGATAAGATTTTAGAAAAAGCATCTGATTATCAAAGTTTGCTCACTAACAGTGGATTTTATGAAATAGAGAGCACTATTTTAAAAATTTCAAACGGATTAGGAATTACTCCACTTGGAATGGACAGTTTGATTGGAAATTTAAGTGGCGGACAGCGTGCAAAAGTAATTTTGGCAAAACTTTTGTTAGAAAATCCGGATGTACTGCTTTTAGACGAGCCTACCAATTTTCTTGATAAAGAACATGTAGATTGGCTTTCGGAGTATTTGAAAAGTTTTAAGGGAACTTTTATGCTCGTATCTCATGATTTTGATTTTGTTAATAAGGTTACTAACTGTATTTTAGATATAGAATTTCAGAAAATCACAAAGTATAGTGGTAATTTTGATAAATTTTTAAGCGTAAAGCAGCTTAGAAAAGAAAGTTATATTCGACAGTTTCAGTCTCAGCAAAAGGAAATTAAAAAACATGAAGAATTTATTGCTAAAAACAGGACTAGGGCATCTACCGCAAAACGGGCACAGTCTAGAATAAAAACACTTGAAAAGATGGATAAATTGGCTTCGCCTCAAACTCCGCCTAAGCCAAATTTTAAATTGATATCACTTCCTATTTCGGGACAAAAAGCTTTAAAAGTACATGGGTTAGAAATTGGGTACAATAAAGTATTGCTACCTAAAATTACGTTTGAAGTAAAATCAGGTGAAAAAGTAGTAATTACGGGGTTTAATGGAATAGGTAAATCCACACTTTTAAAAACATTAATGGGACTAATTCCACCTATTTCAGGAGATTTTAAATTCGCCGATTATATAAAACTTTCATATTTTCAGCAAGATTTAGTATGGAGAAATTCAGATTTAACGCCTTTAGACGTTGTACTGCAAAAATTTCCTAAATTTTCTGAACGTGATGCCAGAAAAGAACTTGCTCAGTGTGGAGTAATGGCAAAAAATATAGCTCAAAAAATAGAAACTCTAAGCGGTGGTGAACAGTCAAAAGTTAAATTGTGTATACTAGTGAACACAAAATCAAATTTTTTAATTTTAGACGAACCAACGAACCATTTGGATGCAGACGCAAAGGCAGTGTTGAAAGAGCAACTTATAAATTGGGAGGGTAGTTTAATTCTTGTTTCCCATGAAGCTGATTTTTATAGCAATCTTGCAGATAAAATAATAAGTCTTAAAAATTAAAAGAGAAATTTAATTATGAACTTTAAAAAATTCATTGGGATGCTTTTGCAGAAATAACGGAAAGTTTTTATTGAATTTCAAGATTTAGCTTTAAGGAAACACCGCACAGAAGATATCTATAA
>CAQJOC010000032.1 GCA_948815685.1 uncultured Eubacteriales bacterium
TCGTAATATTTTCTCTTTCTAAAGGTCAAAGCGGGGATGCCCCCGAAGGTAGAAAATTTTTAAAAATACCGGAAAAAAGCAAAAAGAAAAAATTTTTGCTTACGGATAAAGCTTATGAAGGAAATAAAACTCGCGGGCTCGCTGAAAGTCTGAATTTTATTCCTGTTGTTCCTCCAAAATCAAACCGAAAATCACCTTGGAAATACGACAAAATTTTGTATAAATACAGAAATGAAATCGAGCACCTTTTTTTGCAGAGTTAAGCGATTCAGACGTATTTTTACCCGATACGATAAACTCGATATTATGTTCATCAATTTTATCTATTTGATTTTTATTTTTGATATTTTATTTCGTATAAACAGGTCCGAACACAACTTTGACTTTGTCGAAAATTTATTGACTAATTGTCTAAAATAATTATAATTAATCTAAAATTATGAATACTTATAAAGGGAATGTTGTTATGCTAAAAAGGATTAATAAAAAATTTTATTTTCTTATCGCCAGTGGTGTTATTTTATTGTTTTTAGCCGGTATAATAATAAAAAATCATTTCAACAAAATCAATAATTCTAACATATCAGGATATATTCCTGTAGCATTTTCAACCGATGATAATTATGTATTGCCAACTATTGTATCTATTACTTCTATTTTGGAAAATTCTAATAAAAATACTAAATATAAATTTTATATATTAGTCCCGGATGATTTACGTAACGATAATTCTGAAAAACTACAATTAATTAAAGATAAATATAAAAATTGCGATATATCCTTGATTAATATGCATAATGAATTTAAAAACAGCGAAAAGAAAAGCTGGAGTACTGCTATGTATTACAGATTAAGGCTTTCGGGTATTTTACCGGAAGAAAATAAATGTATATACTTAGATGGAGATACTATAGTAAAAAAAGATTTATCTGAATTGTACAATATAGATATAAGTGATTATTATGTTGCAGGCGTTGCAGATGACCGTAGAGCTTTTCGTAAAGACTATGGTGAAGTAATTGGTATAGATAACATGCAGCATTATATATGCAGTGGAGTTTTATTTTGGAATTTAGAAAAAATACGTAATGAAAATATTGAGAGTAAATTTGACGAATTTATATATAAAAAGGTCGATACTGAAAAAGTTTCTGAATGCCCAGACCAAGACGCAATTAACGCAGTATGTTTTGACAAAATTTTAGATATTCCTTTTAAATATGACGTTATGCTACACATGGGAATTAAGGAACCATATGAGTCCAGTTTTGCAGCACAAATATGTTTTTCTAAAGAAGAATGGGAAGAAGGAATCAAAAACCCAGCTATAATACATTATACAGGTTATAAACCATGGAAAAATAATTCCACTTATTTTTATGATGAATGGTTAAAATATGCTGAAAAGTCGATTTGCTTTGAAGATATCAAAAACGAATATAATATACAATAGACCTCTTTGGGTAGGTGATTTAAATAAAAATAGCTAAAATTTTATTGCCTTTGTTTATCTTGTATCATATATGATTTGGCTAAAATAAATAATTTGTTTTATAGTTGTCCCGGTTTAAAATAATCCTATACTGGTTTTAATAAAAAATCTGAAAGTAAAAAATCTCACAGCTTTATAAATATTGTGTTGATTTGCCTATCTTTTATTAATTATTTTGCTAAAAAACTTAAAATATATGAAATTGGTCTCACATCAAACCTAAAAATTTCACGCTGTCCAAAGTTTATTACTTTGGACTATTTTAAACCGAAACAGCTATAGTAAGGAAAAATATTTTTAAATTTATTTCACTATATATAGCTTATGTATGCCCAATATTACGGTAATCTTAAATAGGTCCAATTTTTCCTTATTCTATAAAGAAAATAAAATGCATATTAATCTTTTAGGGAGGAAAAATCGATGAAATTTTTTATACTTACAAAAAAAAGATTAATTATAATAGCCGGATGTATATGTGTAGGACTTTTATCTGCCGTTTTTTCTTTAAATAGTTTAGGGGTACTGGCAAGTGGTAACAAAAATAAAAAAATTCCAATATACAGAGTTGATAAAAAAGAAAAAGTTGTAAGCGTTTCATTTGACGCTGCCTGGGGAAATGAGCAAACTCAAACCCTTTTGGATATTTTAAAAGATAATAATGTAAAATCAACTTTTTTCTTAGTCGGTATGTGGGTAGACAAATATCCAGAATCTGTGAAAGCGATATCAGATGCCGGACATGATGTCGGTAATCATTCTAATACTCATCCACATCTACCGCAACTTGCAATGGAAAAAATTACTTCTCAAATTGAGGACTGCAATAATAAAATAGAAAAAATAACTTCTAAACGTCCTATTCTTTTCAGACCCCCATACGGAGACTATAATAATGATGTTATAGATGCAACAAATAACCTTAAAATGCATTGCATTCAGTGGGATGTTGATAGCTTAGACTGGAAAGACCCGACTCCCGATGAAATGATAAACAGAATTAAAAGCAAGATAAAACCCGGCTCAATTATCTTGATGCATAATGGAGCAAAAAATACTCCTGCTGCGCTTCCAAAAATTTTAAAGATGATAAAGGAAGAGGGATATTCAATTGTTCCAATATCAGAACTTATTTATATTGAAAATTACACAGTTGGTCATGATGGGACGCAAATTCCTACTTCTGAATCGTGAGACACATTATGTATTATGATAGGCTAAGAAGAGTTTTATTATAGAAAATGATGAGCCACAGTATAGATTTAAGGAAACACCTCATAATAGATGTTAATAATTTCCGAAATGCAAAAATGAAAAGTCAGAGAAAAAATCCCCTTACTTTTTACCATAATGATGCTATATGGCAAACGAAATCAAGCAGACCGATGTTTTCTGTCAGCTAGTCATTGTCTGAAAAATAAAAACAAACTATATATTTTATCCAATTCATAGATAAAGCAAAAAAATGAATATAGAGACAGAAGAGTTGAATTTTTAAAATATATCAAAATCATCTTAAATTACTAAAACTTTTATAAAAAACTCACAATATAAGCATATTTTTTCGTGTTTATCAATTTCCACTTTAACTATTTTTTATTTTTCAGATAAACCCTAGATAAATAGCAGTTAAAATGTCGTAATGTAAAGGAAATAGTTGAAAAATATTTTAATATATAGTATAATTCAGATTAGAGCTTTAGGAAACAAAAATGCCAAGCAGGCTAACGTTGAGCAAAAACGTTAACCCTGTGAAGAGGTAAAGAGCCTACCCCAGCACAACTACATAAGTAGCACTCGGCATAATTATTATACCACAAAAAGTGCCCAGTAGTAAACATCCTAACCAACGAACGGATACTTCTGATGAAGAAGGAATGGTGCATAATGGGAGAATAAAGACGATTTTTTGTCATACCTTATGCACTTTTGTTACACCTAGAGTTCTGCCCGACACGAGTGTGGCAGAGCTTTTTAGGTAGTTTTGCCCTTTCTGGCGGTGTATATTTGGATTTTTAGGTGCATTTTACTAAAAACATTCCAAATATACCTAGAACTCTTGTTATATATTTAACAACAATCTTTTTTCATCAGGAGAGTAATTTTAAACAAAATAATACAATATTTTCTCGAAAAATTCTATTTAAAAATAGGATATGTTTATTGCACTCAAAATGAAGAAATACTGCTTGTTAAAAAAACAGAAAGCTCGATTTTTATAGGAAAATAGGCAGTTTTTTAAAATTTTGAGAGGAGTAAATATTAATGTCGAAGAATGATTTTGTCGGTAAGGTTTTTGGTGAGATTTTATGCGGATCAATAGGCTTTTCGTCAGTTGGTTCGATACAGATAAATCCTAAAGATTATGTAAATGCTAATCAGCAGGCTATTCTAGTAATAGAACAAAGCGAAAATAAGCAGTCACAAAAGTTTTACAGGACTAAAACAGGAAAATGTTATCACAAAGGAAATTGCAGTTGCTTAAAAAAATTTAAGATAAAGGTAAGTCAAGAAGAAATTGAAGAAGCAGAATTAAATTCTTGTCAAAAAGTTGTGGATAGAGAATTCCCTCTTTTATAGGGGGATTTTCTTAATTATGATACAAAATGACACATTTATGAGAGACTTTGAGATATTATGAGATGTCAATATATGGTAAAATAGTAAAGTGAAAAAGTATTTTATGTATCTTCCCTACTATTTTTAAAAGTACAAATATTTTAGCTCTTTTTTAAGGGCTATTTTTTTATTGGAGTGTGAGTGATATTAAAATTGAGAAAATTGAATTAAAAGACCTAAATGTTTACGAAAACAACCCTGGAGTTAACGATAAGGCGATTAAATATGTTGCAGGTTCGATTAAAAAATTTGGATTTTTAGTACCTATTGTAATAGATAAAGACAACGTTATAGTTTGTGGACATACAAGATATTTAGCAAGTCAAGAGTTAAATTTAAAAACTGTACCTTGCATAAGAGCTGAAAATTTAACAGATACGCAGATAAAAGCATTTAGGATAGCTGACAATAAAATACACGAAAAATCAAGTTGGAATAACGACTTACTTAAAGAGGAGCTAACGCAGTTACAAGGATTTGGATTCGACTTAGAGGAGTTAGACTTTTTAGATTTTGAACTTGATTAGACTTCCTGCGAAATCAAAATAAAAGCTCATAATTGCAAATAGCGGAGATTAAATTGAATCTAAGTGCAAAGAGCTTTCTGCGGTTTCGATATTTTTCAGAAACAATTCTAAAACGTTTGATAAAGGCTATAGCATGCTCATTTTGGACTCTTTCACTTGAAATTTTATGGTTATTAAATTTTTCTGCATCTGCAAGAGGATGCTTCTTGGTTTTCTTTTTTGTGATTTCTGAATTTTTGTGGAATTTGTTAATTCCTTGAAATCTACTATCAGCTAGCACTTTAATATTTTGATTGAGGCGAACTTTGGATTCTTTAAAAAGCCTGAAATCGTGACGTCTTCCATTTGAAAAAGCAGTACAAATTACTGTGTTATCTGCTTTATTGATAATAACCTGTGATTTTATTGTATGGCGTTTTTTCTTTCCGAAGTAATAGAATTTTTGCCCCTTTTTGGACGTTCAATCGGCGTTTCTGTAGCGTCAATCAAGACAACCTCATAATTTGTATTTTGTTTCAAAAGCTCTTTCTTCTCCGGTAGACGGAAAGTCCCATCTTTGATAAGGCTCACTTCGCTACATCGAACACAACGTACAATTTGACTTTCGTGGACTCCATAATTTGCTACAATATGTGCATAAGTCCGATACTCACGCAAATATTCCAGTGCCCTTACAGTTTATCCTCCATTGATAGTTTAGATTTTCGTCCGCTCTTTCGTGCGTTTTTAGCATGTTCTACACTATATTTTTTATTCAAAATTTCTATGCACTTTTTATACGTTTTAATTTTTAGTCCCGTTATCCTGCTCAGCTTCAGGTTTATAATTTTTTATATTTTCATATTTCATTCCCTTATTATACCATATATTTGATTTTGCAGGAAGTCTATTCTTGATTAAAAACTCTTAGAGTAATATTTGTCTGTTGCCCTTTTGTATAGAGACAATCTCCAAGAAATTTAATTTTTGCCCAAAAAGGAAAAAAGTAATATAATTAATATCTTATAATTTTTTTATTTGCTCAACAAAAAAAGATAATAAAAATATTTTCATGTCTTTTTATATATTTTAACCATTTTTTTATTGTATATTTCTTAATTTGGCATTTTTCAATTTGTTAATTATAAAAAATTTTTAAAGGAGATATCTTAATGGATTATAAAAAATCTTTTAGTCGTTGGCTAGACTATTTTTCTCAAGATAAAAAAATGTTTTCCAAACTTAAAAATATAGAATCAAATGAAAAAGAACTCATATCGGGTTTTTCATCCGAACTTCAATTTGGTACGGCAGGGCTTAGAGGAACAATGGGAATGGGAACAAACAAACTGAATATTTATACAGTTAGGAGAGCTACACAAGGGCTTGTAAACTATCTTGTAAACAAACATCAATCTACAACCATTGTAATTTCATTCGATTCAAGAATAAATTCCAAACTTTTTGCAGAAGAAACTGCTTCTGTCATTGCTGCAAACGGAATTAAAGCATTTATAACAGAGCAAATTTCTCCTACACCTTTTTTATCTTTTGCGGTAAGGGAACTTGGTTGTCAGGCAGGCATAATGATAACCGCCAGCCATAATCCGGCTGAATATAATGGTTATAAATGTTATGCAGAAGATGGTTCTCAAATGACTTCGGCAGACACGAGAAAAGTATATGAACAAATAAAAAGGCTGGACATTTTTAATGATATTAAAGTTTCAGATTTTAATTTAGAATTAAAAAAGGGAATGATCGAGTTTATTCCTCATAATACTTATGAAAAGTACCTGCAAAAAGTTTTACAACAGGCTATAAACAAAGAGTATCCCGCAAAATGTAAAATTAAAGTAACTTATACTCCTTTGAATGGTGCAGGTAAAAATTTTGTGGAAAAAATTTTGTATAAATCGGGAATTCAAGATTTGGACATTGTGAAAGAACAAGCATCTTTTGATGGGAATTTCTCCACATGTAAATATCCTAATCCGGAAATTGAGGAAGTTTTTGAGTTGGGATTAAAAAGCGCAAAAAAAAATTCTTCGGATATAATAATTGCTACAGACCCAGACAGTGATAGACTTGGCGTAAAAGTTTTTCACAAAGGAGAATACCATATGCTTAACGGAAACCAAATAGGAATTCTTCTTTTTAACTATTTAATTTCACAAAAAAAAGAAAAAAATTTACTGCCCAAAAATCCTATTGCAATACGAACACTTGTTAGCAGTAAAATGGTTGATTCGATAGCTAAAAATTATAACTGCCAAATTTGGTGCGTACCTACCGGATTTAAAAATATCGGACAAAAGATATTTGAGCTTGAAAAAAGCAATTCAGAGAACTCTTTTTTGTTTGGTTTTGAAGAAAGCAACGGATACCTTGTTGGAACATATACACGTGATAAAGATGCGGTTTCTGCTTCTTTACTTTTATGTGAAATGAGTTCATTTTATAAAGAAAAAAATTTAACCTTAATAGATGTATTGAACCAATTATATGAAAAATATGGATTTTATATGGAAAAGACTATCTCATTGGAACTAAACGGACCAGATGCAAATGAAAAAACAGTTGCGATAATGGAAAAATTAAGGACAATTGGACTTTTTCAGTCAATAGGAGCAAAAAAAATCGTTTCCGTTAAAGATTATAAAAATTCATGTAATCTTATAACCGGACAACGGTTTAGGATAAATTTTGAAAATCTTGACATAATTGAATTTGAGTTGTCGGATGGCAGTAGTATAATTGTTAGACCATCAGGCACTGAGCCGAAAATAAAAATATATATTATGACATCTGACAAAGATAAAAATTTAGCAAAAGTTAATATAGATTCAATGAAATCAGATTTTTGTTCAAAAATTAGAGAATATATATAAAAGAAAAAGCTTTTAATCTTTTTGTGTTAATTTTATTTGTCTATCCATATTTTTATTTTATCACTTTTTCTCTTATTTTACTACTATGCGGTGTTGCCCTAAATTTTTTATTTATAAGATTTTGCTTGCCAAAAGCCTTAAAATAATGTATAATACCATTTTAAGTGTTTTAATTCAAAGAGAGGATGTTTTATTTTAATGGATTATTCAAATAAAAAAAATGTCGAAGATATAAATGTCCAGGGGAAAAAAGTCCTTTTGCGTTGTGATTTTAATGTACCTTTTGATGCTGAAGGTAACATAACCGATACAAAACGAATCGATGAATCGATGAAAACAATAAATTATTTGATAAACAAGAATGCAAAAATAATTTTATGTTCTCATTTGGGTCGTCCTAAAGGAAAACCCAATCCTGCCCTTTCTTTGAAACCGGTTGCCGAATATTTATCAAAAGTTTTGGGAAAAGAAGTCAAAATGGCTAATGATGTTATAGGAGAATCAGCCCAAAATCTCTCTGAAAATCTTAATCTAGGCGAGGTTTGTCTATTGGAAAATTTAAGATTTCATAGCGAAGAGGAGGGTAATAATAAAGAATTTGCAAAAAAATTAGCTAAACTTGCAGATATTTATATAAATGATGCCTTTGGGACTTGTCATAGAGCACATGCATCTACTGTCGGGGTAACAGAATATCTACCGTCGGTATGCGGTTTTTTGATTAAAAAAGAAATTTCAGCTATGGGAAATGCCCTTACCAATCCGAGGCGTCCATTTATTTCGATACTTGGAGGAGCGAAAGTGTCGGATAAAATAGGAATTATCACAAACCTTATAAATAAAGTTGATACTCTTATAATAGGTGGGGGTATGGCTTATACATTTATGAATGCACTTGGATATTCAGTTGGAACTTCGATATGTGAAAGTGATAAACTTGACCTCGCAAAAGATATAATGGCCAAAGCAAAAGAGAAAGGTATAAAATTTCTTATTCCTGTTGATAATAAAGTGGGAAAGGAGTACTCACCAGATACAGAAGCCAAGATTGTGGATGCAGATAAAATTCCTGATGGATGGATGGGGCTTGATATAGGAACAAAAACCGCAAATATGTTTTCTGAAGCAATAAAAGGTGCAGGAACAGTTGTTTGGAATGGTCCTATGGGGGTTTCGGAATGGGAGCGTTTTGCTGATGGAACAATGTCCATTGCAAAAGCTATTGCTGAAAGTGGGGCGGTTTCTATAATAGGGGGAGGAGACTCAGCGGCCGCTGTACAGAAATTGGGTTTTGCAGATAAAATGACTCACATTTCCACCGGTGGAGGAGCCTCGTTAAAATTTTTAGAAGATGCTCCTCTTCCGGGGCTGGTTGCATTAGATGATAAATAAAAATTAACTTACAAAGAAAGTATAGAAAGACCTTATGATTTAAGAAGGGGAATAAAAGATCTTGAATTATCAAGTTAAGTGCAAAACCGTATCAAAAAATACTTCAAAGGGAACTTTCCACCCAAGGCACACTTACGGGGGCAATGATTGAGCTTATCGATAAGCTCAGAAATAGTTATAAGGGAAAGAATTCATATCAACAAATTTGAGGAAACATTTGTGTGTAAGACTATTTGTATTTTCGTTAGTACCTCTTTCTCAAGGAGCATAAGGGTTAGGCAAGTAAAAAGGGAAAACATCTAGTGCATCAATTATATGTTCATGATTTGAAAACCCTTTGCCACGATATGGTGTAATTGAACGACGTTTTTTGCAGGAAATACGATTAGCATTGCGAGCATGCCTTTCTCAGCTTCAGCAGTAGCTTTACATAAAATCTTTTTGCTAAGTAGGAAACAATGTCTGCGATTAGTTAAAGTGATCATACATGAAGAGTTCGTTTCTCTGATACAGCATCGGTTTCCCAGTCACCTATTTCAGAGTGCTCTAGAGCTTTTTGCCTTTTTTGTGCCGAGTCTTTCCACGATACCTTAGCTTTATTGCTACACCTCGCTATCTATGGTACAACTTATTTGTTTCTAAAGCACTAAAATAAATTGAGCGATAAATCTTGAAAAATTAATTTAAATTTTCTTCTTTTCCATTTTTAACTAATTCGCTATTTGTTTAGTGGACCAATGAAGATCTAGAAATAGGTGTTGAAACAATTTTTTTGCTTCAGCTTCGGTCACTTACTCTTTCTGTAACGTTTTTTACTTCTTTGACGATATCTAAATTTGGTGAATACTTTTCGTTCTGTTTCTTAATTACGTCTCAATTTTTAGCTTATGGCCCGGTGATGCCCTCCCTATTTCTAGGCCTTGTATGAAAAATAAAAAATAACTGAAGTGGAAAAATTGATAGATATGGAAAATATGCTCATGATGTAAGTTTATTATAAAAATTTTAATAATTTAAGATGTTTTTGATGAATTTTAAAAAATTCGACTTTTCTGTTTCTGTATTCATTTTCTTCGGTTTATCTATGAATTGGCTAAAATATATAGTTTGTTTTTATTTTTCAGACAAGGCCTA
>CAQJOC010000033.1:0-7608 GCA_948815685.1 uncultured Eubacteriales bacterium
TTAAGCACATCCAAATTACTTATTTTGGGCTTACTTTTTTGTTTTGGAAACATCTACTCAATTTTTTTATAATTTTCTATTGTTATTTTCATGTTTTTATTATACCACTTCCCTTTCCGTGTGAACACGCCCTAGATAAAATTTTGAATCATATAAATTTTATATGTGCTATAATTAATTATATTTACTTTAATATGGATGTGAGAGTTTTTTGATTATTAAAAATTTTGATAATTTATTTAATGCGATGTGTGAGAAGTTAAATAATAAAGGATTTTCTGTTTCAAGACCCAATTGTGAAACCGCATTGTTTTATAATGAAAAAATCGTATATAAAATTGAGTTGTGCCGAGAAGATTGTAAAGTATATCTTTATTATCAAAATAAAGATGAAAATAAATTCAATGACGATTGGAATAGAGTCGCAACATGGCTTTTTGAAGATACAATCTCAATGAAAGATATAAACATGATTTGCACGGATTTTACCGATGTAATTTATCATTCTCCAAAGGTATCCTCAAGCTATACCCAAAGAAAAAAAGGGTACTCTGACAAAGGGGCTGATGCGTTATTTTTAGCTAATCGTTTAGCAAATATTTTTCCGGAATTAAGAAAAGAGATATTTATAGAAAAGGAAGCTTACAGTGAATTCAGAGGCTCTGTTTTTATCAAAGAAAACATTTTACCTAAAATAATTGCACTGTTTTCTGAAAATAATTCAGATAAAAGACTTGAAAAACTTTTTAAACTTTTAAGCGATTTATATAAAAGTTCCTCATTAAACATTAGAAGTCTTATAACAATGGGGATAATGAATGAAATAACCGAAGATGATAAAATTAATAAGGTGAAAAAATATATAAGTGAAGATTTTTGTAATGCTTGGTTTGCAGCACAAAAATTTAAAAATGAAAATTTTAGTATCAATCTAAACAGTAAAAAGAAGTTCCTCTTTAAAAATTAGATAATATAAATAAACTTAATAAGGATAAAATACTGAAATGAAAGTAAAAATGCAAATGTGTTAAAAGTGTAAAAACATAAAAGTATAATTAATCATTTTTTCAAATATAGACGTAATCTTGCTATTTACAAGTAAAAGCTGGAGGAACGAAACTGCAAATAAAGCTGTTATTGGGCTAAATACAGAATTATATTGTTATCTTTGATAAGATATTTTTTTAAATCATTCCATGCTATTATGTTATTTTTAGAGTTACCTAAATCTTTACTCCCTTACAGCTTACATTTTTATACAGAAAATATTACTTTTAATTGAATTGCATTTTTTATATTTGTTTTTAATTTTATAATCCGGTAATTTTTAATTGATTTATTGAAGCTTGTAATAAAATCCAAAAAGAGATAAAGTATTGACAATCGCTAGAAACAAAATAACAATAAAAAATTATAATATATAATTTAAATGATTAAAAATATTTTTTATATTCTTAGAAAGATATGAATATTCTTTTTCGGCTTTTATTTATCTTGTCTCATATATAAATTTTCTAAAATATATATTTTGATTCGTTTTTAAGGCATATATTAATTTATTTTATACCTAAAATCGGGAAAGCAAATGAAACAAGGAGATTGTATGAATAAAACAAAAAACTTTATTGACGTATATACAGTTATTAGAATTTGTATTTATACAATTCAGTTTGTGGTTTTATTTGCTATTCAGCAGATACCGGGATTTATTCCTGAAATATATGGAGGCCGTCCTACTTTAATTTTACCGCTTTTATTTTCTGTTTCTCTTTTTGAAGGTAATTATCTAAGTCTCGTCTGGGGACTAATTTCGGGTGCGATATTAGACTTTTCTTTGAGCAAATACATGGGAATACAGCTATTCATTATGGGAGTTTTGGGGTATATACTGGGAAAAATAAAAGAAAAATTATTTGCAATAAACATTTATACATTTATTGTTTGCTGTGCTGTTACAGAGCCTCTTATAATTTTTATAAATTTCTATCTAAACTACAATGCTTCTCAGTCCGAGTACATGAATTTGATGTTAAATTATCATATTATTCCGGGAATTATATATACCCTCTTTATTTCTCCGATAGTATATTTATTCAATAGGCCTATTTTCTACCTTATAAAAAAGAAGGAAGGTGGTTAAGATTAAAGATGCTAAAATTAATAATAAAAGATTTATTATATCTATAATTTTAAGTATTTTGCCGTTTTTTGTCTTTGCCGCTAGGCTTGTCGATTGGCAAATTATAAATGTTGAACATTATAGAAAGAGAGCACAAAATAATAGTGCATATATTATTAAAACGGATGCAATCAGAGGCGAAATTGTTGATAAAGACGGAGAAGGAATTGTCATAAACTCTACCGGATACAGAGTTGTAATAGACAGAATGGGTTTAGAAAAAGACAGAGAAAATTATGTGATAGTTAAGGCGGTAAATTTGTTGGAAAGATTAGGTGTTCCTTGGCGAGATGTCCTTCCGATAGTTACGAAAAATGGTATTTACGAATTTACCGAAGACAAAGAAAATCTTATTTCTTCTTTAAAAAAATATTTAAAATTAAAAAATGATGCAACTGCTCAAGATTGTATGGAAAAATTGATAAAACGCTATAATTGCGAAAATTTTTCAAGCGAAGATAAAAGGGCTATATGTAGCGTAAGATATAATACCGGAAAACTAGGAGGGGCAAGTGCAAGAGCAATGCCTTATATTCTTGCTGATAACGTAAGCAGAGAAGTTATGTCGGTTGTTACTGAATTCTCGCTAAACTTAAATGGTCTCAGAGTTGAAACATCTACAATCAGAATTTTGCCGGATGGAAATTTTGCTCCACATATTATAGGATACACGGGGTCTATGTCAGCTGAAGAATACGAAGAACACCGTGGAGATTACAGTATGGATGAGTTCATAGGTAAAGCGGGTATTGAAAAAGTAATGGAAAAATATTTAAGAGGAAGAAGTGGAAAAAGGGTTTTACAGAGATTAAGAGGGGGACAGGTCCTTGGTTTTGTGGAGCAAGAACCTGCTATTCCCGGGAATACGATTTTTTTAACTTTGTCTTCTAAACTTCAAAAAACAGCCAATCAGTCTCTTGAAAAATGGGTAAATAAAGCAAAGGAACTAGGTGCAAACGATTGCAAATCCGGTGCAGTTGTAGCCTTAAATGTTAAGGATTTCTCTGTACTAGCGGCTTCCTCTTACCCTACATATGATTTAAATAGGTTTATAGAAGACAACACTTATTATTCCGAACTCGTTAGGGACAAAGAGGGTATACCTCTTTTAAACAGAACGTTAAACGGAGCATTTGCTCCGGGTTCGGTATATAAACCTTTGATTGCATGTGCGGCTTTACAAGAAAATGTTCTTAACCCGTCTGAATTAATACACTGTAATGGAGGATTCAGTTATTATAGAGGATACACTCTTAAATGTATGGGACACCATGGTAGCATAAATGTTTTAACAGCTTTAGAGAAGTCATGTAATGTGTTTTTTGCTGAACTGGGAAGAAGATTAGGTGCAAGAAGAATAGAGCAGTATGCACATAAATTTGGATTGGGCGTGTTAACTGGAATAGAACTTCCTGAAAGTACCGGGATTATCGCCGGACCTGACCATAGTGCACTTACCGGGGCACATTGGTATGAGTCAGGTTCATCTCAGGCTGCAATTGGACAATCGGATAATATGATTACACCTATTCAGTTGGCAACATTTACAGCAACAATAGCTAATAATGGTAAACGATTAAAGACACATATTATACAAAAAGTCACGAATTACAATAAAAATGATATTATAGTGGAAAATTCTGTTGAAAATGTGGATAACACAGAAATATCTGACGAAAATTTGCAAACAGTTAAAGAAGGAATGAGAAAAGTTGTCCTTTCCGGAACTGCCAGAGATTTTTCCGGTTATCCTGTTGAAATATCAGCTAAAACAGGCACAGCACAAAATGCCGGTTCCGACCATACAACATTCATCTGTTTTGCTCCATCTAAAGAACCCGAAATTGCAATAGCTGTTGTAATTGCAAACGGAAAATACGGAGCTGTTTCAAAAGGAGTTGCAAGAGACATTCTTGATGCATATTTCGGATTCAATACAGCTAAACAATAAAAATTATTTTATTTTTAACAATAATTGTAAAATATACCTATTGTTATTTTACGACATGGTGGTATAATAACTAGTACCGATAATAATATTTTTATAGTTATATAAATAACTAACAAAAACAAAGGAGTGGTTGTAAATGATTTTGACATAAAAAAGGGAAAGGCGGCTATTTAAGAAAAAGGCTTTGGCGGTTATGCTAACGGTTTTGTTTGGGCTAAGCCCTGCTTTACCCATATTTGAGTGCGGCGAGGTAAAAGCTGCGGCTAATTCCAATTTGGCACGCGAAGTATGGCAAACACGTGAGGAGTTGGTAGACGGCACCTATAATACTTCAGGAAGCGGCCAAGCCGGCTATATAATTTTCGGCACGAGGCCGGAAGTAAAGTATCAGGCTGCCGGTGGCAATGAAGCCACAGCTTCTGCAGGGCCGATAAAGTGGCTTATAATTGGACAAGACACAGAAGGGACACTGGAACTTTACTCGGAAGAGCCGCTGATGAGTGCTAATCAATATGACAGCACTTCAAACAGCATATTCGACGACGGTATTACTGCGGGTTCAGATATGAAGACTGATAGCACTTATGGGTATGTATATATTAACCACTACGGAGCAAGTAATTTCAGAAAGAATCTGCAAAGTATTGCGGGAAACACTTCTTATTTTAAATCCGCAGAGCAGGGGCTGATGCTAAGTACAACGGTAAAAACTCAGGATATTCTCAACCATTCCGAATATGAAACAGAAGACAAGCTATACGGACTTCATTCTGATAATTATGGGAGCGGTTATACGAACATTTATGCAGGGGAGAGTAATAGTCTACCGGTAAATGTAAAATATTGGAAATCGCAACATTGGCTCCGCTCTCCGTACCTGGGTGGCGACAATAATGCCCTCGTTGCTTACCCCGGTTATTTTGTCGATAACACCATTCGTGTATCCTACAATAACCCCGCCCCCGTGGCAGCTTTAAAATTAAATCTTTCATCTTTAATCTTTTCATCTGCAGCACGAAGTGCTAAGACTACCGCCACGGCGATCGGCGGCGAAAATTTGGCAGTTTACACGAATACGTACAATCTAAGACTGGAAGATACATCAAATACAACCTCATCAATTAATAGAAACACCGATTACACAGAGATAACGGCAAAAGATGTGCCAGCTAGTGGGACATACTACCTCATGGTGCAGGGCGTCGCCGATGATGGCACGAATTACGCCTATTCGAAAGAGATCTCAAGCGGTACGGCCACGATTAAAACTTCAGATATCACGACTACATCGGTTTCAAGCTTTGAAGGTGTCAAAGCCTGGGTAGAAAAGGCAAGTGCTGATAGCGACGGTCAACTCCTTTACGCAAGTTCCCTTACGACGATTGCCCCGGAAACACCCGTCACACCCGAAACTCCATATGCTCCGACGGAAACCCCGGGCGAAGTTGACAAAAATATCGAAACGATCGAGGAAGAAGAGAACGCACTAAACACGGTAAAAACCAGCGACATGCTTACAAACTTTACACTTTCCGGTTTAGCTCTAGTAGCGACCTTTGCATCGCTCGGCTTAGTGCTAACCTCAAAAATGAGCAAGAAAAAGTCCGATTAATAACACTTAGCAAAATAAGCATCTCCCAGCCTAGTTGGGGGATGTTTATTTTACACACTTTAATTTTTTTATAATTTTAAGTTGCTTAAGTAAATATATTATGTTTTTCATTTTTAGTGACAGTTCTCTAAATTTTTTAACCGTTTTTTTTGGCGGATATCTTCTCCTATGAATTCAAGACGGACATTTTCGCCTATTATTCTGGAAACCATTCGCTCTGTATAGTTTTTTTCCAATTCTTTTATAGACAGATTAGTGCTTATTATTGTAGGTTTAGACATCAAAATACGTGAATTTACTATATTATAAATTGTTGAATTTGAAAATTGCGTTGAAAATTCAGTTCCTAAATCATCTATTATCAGAAGATCACAGTTAATAAAATATTCCTCACTACCTGTTAAAGTCTCGGAACTACCGAATTTTTCTTTTTCCAGTTTGGATACCATGTTTGGAGCTGAAATATAAATTACTCCAAATCCATTTTCTATAACTGTATTTGCAATTGCTAAAGAAAGATGAGTTTTACCTAGTCCCGTTCCCCCTCGCATAATTAAATTTTGAGAATTTTTATTAAATTCACGTGCATATTTAATACAAAATTCATATATAAATGTCATTATTTCCCTTGGAGACTGTTCTCCCTCGTGTATAGGAGAATTTGAATAATAAGACAAAGAAAATGTTTTAAAAGTAGAAAGTTTAAGAGGAGAAAGTTTATTTAATTCATCGTAAACTTCTTTTTTCATTATTTTTTTAATGCATTCGCACAACGTACCACTAATAAACCCGGTGTCATTACATTTTTCACATGTGTATTTTATTTTTAAATAATCTTTTGGTAAATTGAATTTTTTCAAAACATTTTCAAGTCTATCTCGTATTTTAAGATTGTTTTCTTTCAGTATTTTGAGTTCATTAGCGGTATTTGCTCCTTTTAATACAGCTCTTGCCACATTGATAGAAGTATTTGCAAGTTCCTTTTCAAATTCTTTTGCCTCCGGAGCTATTTTATAAAGCGATTTTCTCCTAAACTCCAAACTATCTTGAGCATCTTTTTGCCTTTCATAAAGAATTTTCTCTGCTTTTTTATATATCTCTTTTTTATACCTCATTTTTTTCAGTCATCCTCTTTAGTCCCCAATTTATTTCGTCAAGTATGTTGTAATTTTCATATTTATCTATACTGTAAGAGGGGTTGTCCTTTTCGGATTTAAAATTTTTTTTCAAATTGGTTCTTTCTTTATGTACTTGAGATATATTGTTAATTCCTTCTTTATGCCATCTTGAAATTATACTGTCAATATATTTTAATACGTATTTACCATTGGAATTTATACATATTTCATAAGCCTCTTTAAGCATATCCATATTGAAATTCCAAATTTTTTGCCATCTATATACGGCTTCTTCTTCTCGTGCGGTTGGCTGCCGATTTCCTCCGATTATTTGTTCAAAATTTTTCCATGCTTTCATCGTTTCACTTAAAGATTTAATTTTCTTTTCTGCCTTCTCAATTGTATCTATTTCCTCTTTAGCCCAAGAAATTCCTACAGCCTCTATGTATCTCATGTTTCCTTTCCCTATTCCTACGGCATACTGCATAATCATTAATATAACATCTATAGGTAATCCTTCGTTATCCAAAAGCATAAGAAGCACAGCACTATCACCGGTCGAAATAGGCCTACCTAAAATAATTTGTGCCTCTTGCATTAAAAAAGAGATTTCCTGTGAACTTTTTATTCTTTCCACAATATAAGATCCATCCGGTTTCAGCATTCTTGTAACAGAAACAGTCTTATCCTTAACATCATTATTTCTAAAATCTTCTTTTCTTTTCTCTTTCTCCGGTTCTAATTTTTT
>CAQJOC010000033.1:7672-9858 GCA_948815685.1 uncultured Eubacteriales bacterium
AAGTACTCCCGTTTCAATCCAGTATCCGATTGCATCTTTAACATCCTCTTCGTGAATTGAAAGAGAATTTGATATATCATTTTCCGAAAAATTTTTATCTGAATTTCTTAATATCCATAAAAGCACTTTAAGTTGTGCTGAGCCCACAAGTTTTATATGTTTATCTACGACAGATGAAGGTACAGCAAACACGGACCCCCATTCTCCAAGTTTAGCACAATATGACAAATCAAATTCCTCCAACACAGTCTATAACCCTTATATAATACACATTTTAAATTTTTATTTCAATACAGAGAAAGAACAAGAAACACAAAAATCAATTTTGAAGCACATTCACATAAAAAGATGACAAACAACAAACATCTGATATAATTGTGATATGAAAATAAATAAATGAAGATAAATAAAAAAGTTTGAAAAGATAAAAAATGTAATAAAAATAAAGAAAAAAGGAGAAAATATGTATATATTGGCAGTAGAGTCTTCATGTGATGATACATCTGTGGCAATAGTCAAAGACGGCAGGGAAATTATCTCAACAAAAACGTTTTCTCAAGTGAAAAGGCATGAGATATTCGGCGGAGTTGTTCCTGAGATCGCCTCAAGATGCCATTTGGAAGCAATAGGTGGTCTTACAAAATTAACTCTTGAAGATTCGGGATTAAAAAAAGTAGATATAGAAGCAATAGCTGTCACATATACACCGGGACTAATAGGCTCACTTTTAGTAGGCATTAACTTCGCAAAAGGGCTCGCAATGGCACTTGATATACCGCTTATCCCGGTACATCACCTTCGGTCACATATAGCGTCAAATTATTTATCGTACAAAAATCTCAAGCCTCCTTTTATTTGTCTGGTCGTTTCGGGAGGACATACCAGTATAATAGACGTTAAGAGTTATACTAAGATGAAAGTTATAGGAAAAACTTTAGATGATGCCGCCGGAGAAACTTTTGATAAAGCAGCACGGTATCTTGGATTCCCATACCCCGGGGGAGTGTATCTTGACAAAATTGCAGAAAAAGGAAATCCTGATGCATTCAAATTTACTATTCCCAAAGTAAAAACTTGTAGGTATGATTTTAGCTTTTCTGGTTTAAAAACCTCCGTAATTAATAAAATAAACGAATTTAGACAAAAAGATATTACCTTACCAATTGAAGATATTTCAGCTTCATTAAGACAAACAGTGGTAAACTATTTGATAAAAAATTTAAAAGAGGCAACAGTAAAACTTAATTATAAGAAGGTTGCAATTTCAGGGGGAGTTTCAGCAAACGCCCTTTTAAGAAAAGTACTTAAAAAGCAAGGGAAAGAGAATGATTGGGAAATATTTTTGCCTGATTTAAAACTCTGTTCTGACAATGCAGCTATGGTTGGGGCTCAGGGATATTATGAATTTATGAACGGAAAAAGGGCAAAACCGAATTTAAATGCATATGCAAGTATGAATATAGAAGAGCCGGGGCTACTATGAATCCGATTAAATTTGAAGTCTAAGACGTGTTCATATGAAAATAAATATACTAGGGGCAACACCTCACAAAAACTATATATTGACAATGTTTCGTTAAACTTTTAAACAAATTATATAATAAATTTCATATAAATATTTAATAATTGATAAAAATTTTATTGCAAAAAATTTCGTATAAATAGGCCCTAAAAGTCTTATTTAAATTTTATATATCCTTTGTGCAGCATTTCCTATACTTTAAGATATCAATATAAATTACAACAATTAATGAAAATGAGTGATAATATGAATTTAACGATTGAAGATTTAAAAGTTGGAAATATTTATAGTAATCAAGATATTACAGAAACTTTTAAATGCTCATCTCAAGGGGGAATGAGAAAATCAAATAAAACTAATACATTAGTTTTGATCGTTAAACATAATAATCCACTTTATGATGACCAGTGGGCTAACAATGAAATTTTAAACTACACAGGTATGGGAACCTCTGGAGATCAGAACATTGATTTTTCTCAAAACAAAACCTTAGCTATTTCTAAAAAATTAGGAATAAAAGTGCATTTATTTGAGTCATATAGAAAAGGTAGTTATTGTTATTTAGGAGAAGTTGAATTATTCGATAAACCATTTACTGCTTATGAATTAGATCGAGATAGAAAACTCCGAACTGTAATAAAATTTCCATTAAAAAAATTAAACA
>CAQJOC010000034.1 GCA_948815685.1 uncultured Eubacteriales bacterium
TAAAATTTTTATAACAAAATTATAACAAGAGCATATTTTTTCGTATCTATCAATTCTTCCAATTTAGCCATTTTTTATTTTTCAGACAAGTCCTAGAAAATAAATGGAAAATAAGTTTATAGAGTGTGAAATACAAAATTTTGTAAATGAAGACCCGACAGAATAATAAATTACACGCATAATCTCTATAATAATTAAGTTTAAATATGACATTTTCAAAATGTGCTAAACTCTTGAAGTTAATTTTGTAGAAACTATTATGAATGCGATATTTTTTTGATTTTATCTTTTTATTTTTATAACATAATTACATTTTTTCCGGGGCTGATATTTTGAACATATCCAAGATATTTTTTATAACAGTTCTGACATACCCACATAGCGAAAGCCTTGCATACATCAATTCCGTATCTTTTATAATGACTTTGTGAACTGTGTAAAATTTATGAAAAAGATTTGCAAGAGTTATAAGATATCTGGTAATTTTCGTCGGGTCGAAATTTTTTGCTGCCTTTATGAGTTCAAGCGTTAGAATAGACATATGAAAAATAAGTTCTTTTTCTTCTTCGCTTTCCAGTAACGAAAGATTAACCTTTTTACTTTTTATATTGTTCAAAAATTCTTTATCGCATGAATTAAAAATACTGCAAATTCTTGCATACGCATATTGAACATAATAAACGGGATTCTCCGAATCTTTTTTTACCGCAAGGTCTAAATCAAAATCCATACTGGAATCCGCTTCATACATATTAAATATAAATCGTGCGGCGTCTGAACTTACCTCATCAAGTAAATCCGAAAGTTGAATTGCTTTTCCGGTTCTTTTACTCATTCGGACAACTTCACCGTCTTTTATGAGTCTTACGAGCTGTACAAGTAAAATGTGAAGCTTGTCCGGTTCTAACCCAAGAGCTTTCATGGCTCCTTTCATACGTGTGACATGTCCATGATGGTCAGCCCCTAAGATATCTATACATAAATCAAATTTCCGTTCTTGCAATTTGTTTTTATGATATGCTATATCTGCCGCAAAATAAGTTGGTATTCCATTGTTTCTGACCAAAACTTCATCCTTTTCTGAACCGAAAAGACTTGCTCTGTACCAAAGTGCTCCGTCTGATTTATAAGTATATCCTCTTTTATTTAAAGTATCTATAACTTCCTGAATCTCTCCGTTTTTATGTAAATCACTTTCATTAAACCAATTATCAAAATTGATTTTATATTTCATCATGTCTTTATGCATTTTTTCTATATTTTTAGGTAATGCAAATTTGACAAGTGCCTTTTTCCGTTCATCTTGATTTGTATTTAAAAAACTTTCCCCATGTTTATCAGCAAATTCTTTTGCAAGTTCTTTTATATCATCTCCTTGGTATCCGTCTTCTGGAAACGGAACAGAATCTTTATATATTTGCAAGTATCTTGCTTCAAGTGATTTTCCAAATTTTTCTATTTGGCTCCCTGCATCATTTATATAAAACTCACGCCAAACATCATATCCCACCGCATCCAAAACTGCAGCCAAACAATCTCCCAAAGCTCCAATTCTGGCATTACCCATATGCATAGGCCCGGTAGGATTGGCTGACACAAATTCTACCATAACTTTTTTACCGTTTCCTATATTTGACTGTCCGAATTTAGGACCGAAATAATCTATTTCTTCTAATACTTTTGTATAAAATTCCTGTGTGAGAAAAAAATTTATAAATCCCGGCCCCGCTATTTCAACCTTACTTATAAGACTGTTAAGAGATTTTAAGTCAGATACAATTATATCAGCAATTTTTTTTGGAGAAGATTTAAACATCTTTGCGGAAGCCAGTGCTATGTTTGACGATAAATCTCCGTTTTTCCTATTTGCCGGTATTTCTATATTTATATCCGGAATTTCATTATGTAAAATAAGCTCTGCAGAAATAGCACTGCTTAAAGCATCTCTTATGGAAGATTTTATGTTTTCAATCACCATTATCAGTGCACTTGACATTTTTTTCATCATTCTCCTTTACATTTATAGATATTTTATTACTTGATACCAAGTCTGATTCTATATCCATAAAATATTTTAAACTTATTTTTGCGGAACTTTTTCCCATATCGCATTTTATATATTCTGTATATATTCCCATTGTAATTGTACCGAAATCGGTTCTGCACTGCCCATAATTCCTTTTTCCTTTCTCCAAGGTAAGATTTGATTTTATTAGCCCGATTCTGGAAATAATTATTAAATCGGGGTTTTCCACTCTTATTGAACAAAGGTTTTCTACATTGTCATATTTATCTATTACGCTATCTTTATATATTATATAATATTTTCCGTTTTTTTGGGTATAAGTTCCCAAAGAGATAAGTTCTATTTTATTTTTTTCGTAATATAAATTTTGTTCGTTTACTACCGATATAATACTGTTTTTTTTCATAAACTTCCCCATTTACAGATATTTACTGTTTCTATGTCTTTTTTTAAGTCGTTTTCCAAAAATGAATTCGCTACCTTTAAAAATTTTTCTTTTTCCCCACTTATAAAAAACTTGATTTTTCCGGAAGACTTTTTTGACGAAAGTTTATTTTCGGATTTAAGCAATTTAAAAACCAATTCAGCTGCCTTTTCTCCGGAATTAATTAAATTTACATTTGAACCTACGACTTTTCTGATAACAGTTTCTATCAAGGGATAATGAGTGCAACCCAGTATTATTGTATCTGTGTTTAATTCTTTGAAAACGCTTAAATAATCTTTTGCATATTTCATAAGTTTAGAGTTAAAACAATCAATATTACCGGACTCAATTAGAGGTACAAACATCGGACAAGCTTTTTGGTAAACCACTGCGTTCGGCATAAGTGAACAAATTTTCTTTTTGTATGTACCGCTGTTTATAGTTGAACTTGTCCCTATGATGCCTATTTTACCATTTTTAGTTACTTTAACGGCAGAATCACACGCCGACTCTACAACTCCTACCAGTCGGACATTTATCTGCAATTCAGAAAAATCAGCTAAAGAACTTAATGTTCCACAGGCCGCAAGAATAATCTTAACATTTTGGCTTTCTAAAAATGACAAATCTTGCTTTGCATACAATTTTAAAGTTGAATCATCTTTATCACCATAAGGAGCCCGACCGGTATCTCCTAAGTATACAATATCTTCATTCGGCATTATTCTTGAAATTTCTTTCAATGCAGTAAGCCCACCTAGTCCGGAATCAAATATTCCAATGGGTTTTTCCCACATTTTGCTTTTCCTCCGTTTAAAATATTTTTCCCCATATTTTTTATGTTCTGCCTTATCCAATCTTTTCTCTTCTTCATATTTTCATATTTATTTTTATACATTTGAAAACAGTAATTTTAATTATTTTATTTCCTTTTTATTTCTTTTTATTAAATTGGCAAACATAAAAATCCGCTTTTTTCAAAAATATTTATTATCATAAAAGTATTTATAAAAAAGAATAAAGAAAAAGGGAAAAAATAGAAATAGAAATAAAGATAAAAACAAAAATAAAAATTTAAATTTTCCATTAAGACTGATTTTAAAAATTACCTCTGTACCTGATTAAAGCAATTATTCTGTTTCCAAATAATTAAACTATCGTTCCTCAAATATTTATATTATTTTAAGGCACATGCTACTTGAAGTAAATCTGCAACCGGCTTTTTATTTAGAGCAAGATTTATAAGGTTATCGAGCAAATCAGGAAAATTTATTCCTATGTAATTCATTAATTTTGGATACATACTAATTGGTGTAAAGCCCGGGAAAGTATTTATTTCGTTTAAAAAAACTTCCTCCGTCTTTTTATCAATAAGAAAATCTATTCTTGCAAGCCCCTCACATCCCATTATTTTGTAAGCTTCAATTGCAGTATTTCTTATTTTTTCAGAAGTTTCTTTTTTTATACGGGCAGGTATGTAAAGTTCAGAAGTATTGTTTATATATTTTGCACTATAATCATAAAATTCCGCCCCTGAAACTATTTCACCAACACCGGAAACCAACGGATTTTCATTTCCCATAACGGCACATTCCACTTCCTGCCCTTCTATTGCCTGTTCCACGATAATTTTCTCATCTTCATTCTTAGCAATTTCAATAGCTGCAATAAGTTCATCTCTATTATGCGATTTGCTTACTCCCACAGAAGAACCTGAATTAGCAGGTTTAACGAAAATCGGATATGCCTCCGTTATATATTCCAATTTTTCTATGATACTGTCTTGATTTTTTTTAAAATCTCTGTAATTAAACCAAAAAAATTTAGGTTTCTTTATATCTTGAGCAACCAACATGGTTGATGTAATTGTTTTATCCATACAAGCCGCAGATGCACAGGTATTACATCCAACAAACGGAATCCCCGATAATTCCAAAAGCCCTTGGATTGTACCGTCTTCACCGTTTTTCCCATGTAAAACCGGAATAACAACATCTATATAAATTTGCTGAAACGAATTTTCGTTTAATACAAAAATTCCATGAACCGAAGAATCAGGAGAGATTAAAGTTTTTCTGTTATTTGGGTCGCTTTCCCACGAACCTTCCGAAATTTTACTTATGTCTCCTTCGTATAAGTACCATTCTCCCTTTTTTGTTATACCTATAATAAATAAATTATATTTTTCGGGTGACAAATTTTTTATAATTGATGTGGCAGATACCCTTGAAACTTCATGTTCAGATGACTTACCTCCGAATAAAACAGCGGTATTTATTTTTTTCATTAAAAAGTCACTCCCAAATAATTTTTTGGCAAAATTATGTATAATGTTTAAAATGTTAAGATAGTAATATTAAAATATTTAAACTCAATAAATAAATATTATTCTTATATATATAATATTAACACAGCATATAAATTGGTTCAATGATAAAAATGTAAAAATTTATCGTTTTTAATCAATATTACTATTGACAATAAGAGTAACTATAAATATAATTAGTTTTGTATAAAATAAACTAACATATATATTTGGTTCTGTTGTAGTGGAGGAATATAAAATGGAAAATAATAGCACATCTGGTTTATCTGAAGACAATATTGACGAATTTGATAATGTTTTGGGTGAAAAAGATGATGACAATATCTTAAATTCAGATAAACCTGTCAATGATAGAATACAGGAAACCAATGAGACTGCATATATAGCCGGTAATAATAGTGATAATTTACCGGGTAATAATTTAACTGACGAAAATACGAGCATTAATTTAAATCCGGATAAATCGATTGATAATACGATACAAAAAATTAATGAAATTGGATCATCTGATAGTAATAACAATATATTAAATGAGAATTTAATCGACACAAATAGTGATAATACTTTAAAACAAAATAAACCTTTTGGGCAAGAAACTCCGGGAACCATTCCGAATAAGGTCATAGAAAGCGATTTTGGCACTAATGATGCTGACAAAAAAGAAAAAAACGAAGCCAAAATTTTCAAACAGAAAATGGATGTATTTCGACGTGACGGAGCATCTAAAGCTAAAGAATATCGTAAAAGAACAGCGTTTGTTTCAAAGTCAGTTAAAAGAAAAAAGAAGTCTGAAGAAGCACGTCGTAGAAAAAAGAGAAAATTCGGATTTAATAAAGTAAGATAAAGGAAGATAAAAATCCCTTTTGAACGCTGTATTGCTAAATTTTTAAATTTATTAATTTATTAAAAATTTAGTTAAAATTTTAGTCATTAATTTAGTTATTGCCGTTATTTTAGAGGAGTAAGATTAGTATGTCGATTTTTTATCCGAATTTGTTGGTTGATAAAATAACGGATATTAATATTGATATATTATCTGAATTGAACATAAAAAATATTCTTTTGGATATAGATGACACTATTTCACCGGGTAGTACTGTTTCTATATCGGATGAAATAGATGAGTGGCTTAAAATGTTAAAAAGTCACTTTATTAATTTAGCAATAATATCAAATAATTCTCGCGAAAGAGTAGAATGCTTTTCTCGAAAATTGCACATTCCATATGTATGTAGATCTATGAAACCACTACCGTTTGGAGTTTATAAAGCTATGGATTTGATTTCAGCCAATAAAAGTACAGTGGCTATTGTAGGTGATCAGATATTTACTGATGTTTTGGCAGCTAAATTTGTTGGAATAAAATCTATACTGGTAGAACCCCTAAGCATGGATGGGAGTTTTACTTTAAAAATTAAAAGAGGTTTGGAATATTTGGTAAAAAAATTAAATAAAGAAAGATTAGATAAAAGGAGATTAAGGGTAAAAAGGTAGTAGTTATAAATTATTATATAAATCGGCATTCAGAGCATTACCTAAAAAAATTGATTTTACATATATACTTAAAAAATTTTTATATTTATGATATTATATAATCAAAGTCGTCGGAGGTGCTTTTTATGAGTGATAGAACTATAATGTTCCCTTTAAATAATGATAAAAGACATAACCTTAGAATAACCTTATTTGAAGTTTACGAAGCGTTAGAAGAAAAGGGATATAATCCTATCAGTCAAATTGTGGGATATTTAATTTCAGGAGACCCCACATATATAACAAATCACAAAGACGCTCGGACAAATATGACGAAATTGGACAGAGATGAATTACTTAAAACTTTAATAAAATTTTATTTAAGTAATTGAAATAATTTAAGCTTATGTACATATAAATTTTTTAAAATATAATAAGTTGACAACGATAAATGATTAGCTTACTGTCTATGTTTTTTAGATTTTAAGTTAGTTTGTTATAGAATTATTTCATTTGTAGGTATAAGAATTATCTAGAATATTGAAATTTTCTTTTAATTTTGGAGTAATATATATTTCTTTATTTTCATATACAAAAATTGCTTCTGCACCATAATAATTTAAAATATCAAGGCTGTCTTTTTTATCTAAAATGTAACAAATTTGAGAAAGTGCACTTGCAACAATTGCATCTGAGTGCAAAATGCTTACGGACGCAATATTGTTTTCTATTGGTTTCCCTGTCTTTATATTTAAAATTTTGTTTTTTAGTACACCATTTATATTTATTTTGTCACATTTAAGGCCGAATGTTGCGACATACCCATCTTTAACCTTTATGTGAGCTACTCTTGAATCTTCTTTATCCCAAATAAATGGATCCCTAATTGAGACTTTCCACAAAGAATTATCTGGTTTTTTTCCGTATACTCCTACTGTTCCCCCCACTGATATAACTCCATAATCTACATTTAGTTCTTTATATATATCAGTGGCAGCACTGCAAGCAATTCCTTTCTCAATCTGTTTGAGGGTTATAGCACCATTTTTGTTTTCTATTTTAACTCGTCCAACATCACGATTTATTTTTATGTCTCTATAATCGACATCTTTCAAAGTTTTTTCTATTAAGTCTTGTTCAGGATATTTAAGCACACCGCAATCAAATCCCCAAATAGAGATAAGCGGTAAAACCATAGGGTCTATCGTGCCTCGACTTTTTTTTGATATATTTATAAATTTATCGAGTGCATTTATTGTTTCGGGGCTTGCCTTTATCCATTTTTCACCTGCACCGTTGTTAATTTTTTCAACGTCGGATTCGCCTATATCGTAAGAAATTTTATTTTCTAAATCTTGAATTTTTTCTCTGACTTTTTTCGCTGCAAATTCAGCATTGCCACCGCAAAGCATTTGATGAATCTGTACACCCATTCCTGTTGATGTATTCGTAAAGGATTTATCTGTTTGTTCAACAAATGCATATCCTGCTACAATACACATTACAATTGTAAACATAAAAAAAAACAATGGAATATATGTTTTTCCCTTAGAGCTGACTTTTTCCTCCAAAAAAACTGCCACCTCAATTCCTTTGTTTTTTTATAATTTTTAATTTATATATTTTATCTGCCTGTACCTATTATTTTACCTTAATATCAATATATTACCACATAGTAGTATTATTTTCAAACACAAAATGTGTATAAATTAAGCTCTGTCTGAAAAATAAAAAAATAGCTAAAGTATGATTGATAGGGACAAAATAACAATAAATTTCTTACAAAATTAAAACATACTATTTCTATCTTCTTTCTCAATTTTGATACGTTGTTCTCTCAATTATTCCTTTTAAACATTAAAATTTTCCGCCTTCCAAACATAAAAGTTTAATTACTGTAATTATAACAATGATTTCTATGAATAAGTAGGTGAATTCGGTACTTTGGTTGTATATATGCTTTTATGTAAATCTGATTGAAACTATATTTTTCAAGTGATAAAATAACCTATATTGTACCGAAACGATAAAATTCACATTTATACTTTAATACGATTATGAACTCAAAATATATAAGCGAAAAGTAGCTTCATTTTTGCATTCCTCTACTGCATAAAAATAATTGTGTAATTATTCTTTGGTATCCAATAAAATTGAAGTATTTATCTTTACAGGTCCAACGAAAACTGAGTTTAAACAAGATAATAAAAATTCTCGATTGACAATAATACCGCATTTAAACCGGAAAAACTCAATAAGGTTATTGTTGTATTTAGAAAGGAGAGAAGTCATCTAAACTTTTTTAATAAGTTTAAGAGCTTTAAAATTTATGAAAAATAATATTTGGGCTAAATCCGAAAATATAAAAATTATTAGTGATCCCAATAAAATAAAGAAAATATATTCTATTATGCAGCCACTTATTTTTATTGTAATGTATTTGATGTATTTTGCATCATATTTAGGCAGAAAATCTCTTGCCATAGGATTTAACGGTGAAACCGGAGCAAGAGTGGCATTGAATCTTCCAAACAACACTTATGCAATTTTAGGTATGATATATTATGCAGCTTATATGTGCGGAAAATTTTTGGGAGGAATTTTAGCAGATAAATCGAACATAAGAATTGCCTTGCCGGTATCTATTTTTACATCTTCTGTATTTGGTGCAGGAATAGCGGTTGCTGGATATTTAAATAAGCTCTCTTGGCTAACATCACCCAAGTCTATATTCATGTTTATTTATATAACATGGGGAATTGCTGCATTCATACAGTCTTTGACTTTTCCTATGTGTGCAAAAGCACTAGTATACTGGTACTCCAACAAAAATAGGGCTTACATATGGGCATATTTTTCAACCTCCGGAGAAATCGGTTCGGCATGCTCACTTATACTTTCAGGTTTTTTACTTGAATATTATTCGTGGGAATCGGTTTTTATGGTTCCGGCAATACTAGGAGGATTGACCGCTATATTGGGTTTATTTATATTAAGGGATAAACCGTCATCGATTGGACTTCCCGATGTAGAAACTTATGTCGGAAATAAGATCAGCGAAAATATGAATAATGATACCAAAGAAAGTGAAGATTCAAGGACTTATTGGCAAATATTTGTGTCGGATATTATTAAAAATAGGGTTTTATGGACTTTGAGTTTGACCTATATATGCGTGTACATATTAAGGGCAGGGACTGTGGATTGGATTCCTAAAATGTTTATGGAAGGTGGCAATTTTTCTCCCTTGATGGCATCTCTCCCTGCGGTTATATTATCCGTATCGGGTATTTTGGGATCTTTGTCAATATCGCTTGTATCTGAAAAAATATTTAAAGGAAAAAGGACTCCTGCTATTGTTTGTTACTTTTTGGTGACTATATTATGTCTAATGGCCTTTAGATTAATATTTCCATTCGAAGGCAAGGCTGTGATTGATATTCCTGAACCATTTTATACAATATTAATATTTATATTAATGGCACT
>CAQJOC010000035.1 GCA_948815685.1 uncultured Eubacteriales bacterium
TCGCATCTGATTCAATTGTGGTATTGTGTGTGTAAACACGTTCGGGCGATGATTGCCACGTATTTCCTGAGTCGAAACTGTATGCTTGCATTGCTAAACTACTGTCTTCATCTTGAGCTTCGACCGTTAAAGTTACATCTTTATTTGTCCAAGTTTCAGCGTTGCCAGTTACTGATAAAATTTTTGGCAAATGTTTATCAATTTTTACAGTATAAGGAATGCTCAAATCCGAAATATTACCGGCATTATCGGCTACTCTTACAAATATTTTGTCCGTATAATCGCCGTGCTCTGTTACAGTAAATGTTGGACTTCCCGACCATTCTACCTTCTCAAACGTCTCTCCGCCATCTATCGAGTATTCAAAATATGCAAGACCGCTTTGCGCATATTCGCTATCGGAATCTTTATCCTTTAGATATAACTTTTAATTCAACATCATTATTAACCCATCTTGTCGGACAACCTTCCAATGTAGGAGTATGCGGATTAAGTTTATCGATGTGATCTATAGTAATCTCCTGATCATATTTTGTAATATTTCCCGCCAATTAGCATTATCCGCAGCTCTTACCTCACCACATTCAAATATCGGTAAGGCTGGGTTTAGCACAAATAACACTGTTAGCATAATCGCCACAGCTTTCTTAAACAACCACCTTTCTCTCTTTCTTGTCGAATTCATTCGTAATCACCCTCTTCGCTTTATCAGTTATTTATATAATTATCAAAATATTGTTGCTAATATTATTTATTATACTACTATATTATAAATTTACAATAGGCATATTTAATATATTATAATCGAAAATAAAAAATATCCAGTCTTTTTGACGATAAAAAAATACTGTCTTTACTTTTTTACATTATTGATAGTTTTGAAAATACTCCCGATGGTCAATCAGTCAAGTCAGTTTTTTGCTTTATATTATTTTGATGAAATTGACAGAATTATAAGGAAACACCGCATAATACACATCAATAATTTTCGAAATGCCAAAAGAAAGAGCCAAATAAAAAATTGTCTCACTTTTTACCATAATTATGCTATAATAGCAAACGAAATTAATCTGACAGAGGGGATATTGTCTATATCTTCTGTATGCACTATGGTTGAAAAAACACAAATAATTATTTAAATTATATTATATTGCAAAAATTATACTCAAAACTAAGTTAATATTTTTATATTTCTCAATTTTTTAGATACTATAAAGGATAGGATATAATGCTTATAGGCAACTTAAAAATAAATGGCAAAGCTTTTCTTGCACCTATGGCAGGAATAACAGATCGGGCTTTTAGAGAACTTTGTTCTCTTTTTGGAGCAGCTGTTTTAACGAGCGAAATGATAAGTGTTAAGGGGTTAATCTATGGTGACAAAAAAACTTTTAGTCTGTTATCATCCCCAAAAAATGATTTAAAAAATGGGTTGAGAGATAAAAATGAAGGTATAAACAATTACAATACACCTTTTGCTATTCAGCTTTTCGGCTGTAATCCGGATGATTTTGGAGAGGCTGCCAGAATTATATCTGAATTGGAACCGGATATAATCGATATAAATATGGGATGTCCTGCACCTAAAATTGTTAAATCAGGAGCAGGTGCATACTTAATGAAAGAGCCTGACCTTTGCGGAAAAATTGTAGAAGCTGTGAAAAAAAATTCAAAAATTCCGGTTACGGTTAAAATTCGTTCAGGTTTTGATGAAAATAATAAAAATGCCATAAAAGTTGCTAAAGAATGCGAATTTTATGGCGCTGATGCTATCACAGTTCATGGAAGAACAAGAGAACAGATGTATTCCGGAGAGGCTGATTTGGAAATTATAAAAAACGTCGTAAGCAGTGTAGATATTCCGGTAATAGGGAATGGGGATATTACAAGTTATAAAAAAGCTGAAAATATGATTAACTATACTGGTTGTAAAACTGTTGCTATAGGACGTGGTGCTTTGGGTAATCCGTGGATTTTTAAAAATATAAATCTAAAAAAAGACCTTTTATATCCAAGCATTGAGGAAAAGATAAAATTGGCAAAATTTCATATAAATAAGATTATTATGTATAAAGGTGATAATATTGGTATAAAGGAGGCAAGAAAACATCTATCTTGGTATGTTAAAGGAATAAAAGGGGCAGCAGCTTTAAGAAATCAGATTTTTGAGATGAAAAATTTAAAAGATTTCAATATAATTTGCAACAATTTATTAAATATGAGGGATTATCAATAAAACTAGAAAAAATTATGGTAAGCTAATTTGAAAAATGTGAAACTAAAGCTTTATTATGGAATGGTATGGAACTAGAGTACGGGGTTTATAGTCAAACAACTTAAAAAGTAAACTAATGTTTCATAGAAAAAAGGGTATAATCGTCCCCAAAAACTTTTTCCCGGAACGTTTAGATAGATTCCAAAGAGGGAATTGTAATCCATCATTTACTTTTTTTAGACGTTTTTGAGTTCCTTTTTTGTCATCACTTAAAAATGGAACAAAGAGAGTAAAAAAATATAAAATATACGGAAATTAGAATTTACGCTTTTAAAGTTATTTCGCTATAAACATATTGATCAAATGGTATATTATTATATATTTAATTTTGTATGAAGTCTAATAAAGAAAAAAGTGATAGGTATTTCGAAAAGTAAGAAAATTTAGAGTCAGAAGTAAAGTAAGTCTCTCTTAGGGCCTGCTCACACGGAAAACTTCATAGTAAAATTACTCCGTTTTTTTTGGGGGCATAAAGCGTACTTTTTTGAAGGTAAACTAAAACTTTATTTTAAAAAATTTCGTGTAAACGGACACTAGACAGTATCTAGCAATAAAAAAATTCCCGATTTTTATTTTTGAGTTTTTTGGAGAAAGCTTTGTTGTATTTTTGTAATTGTGATATAATATTTTTTAATAAATATATTCAATGATCCGGAGGGAATAACGTGAATAAAATTGCTTTAATTACAGATTCAGCTTGCGATTTATGCTGTGAAGTTGTCGAAAAATATAATATAAATGTGATTCCGTTAAGAATAAATTTTTCAGAAAAGTCCTTTAGAGATCGGGAAGATATTACACCTTTAGAGCTTTATGATATGATAAAAAACGAAATTCCAAAAACTTCACTACCTCTTGCAGAGGACGTTTATTCTGTTTTTCGCAAGTTGAAAGACTTTGATAAAGTTCTTTATATCGGAATATCTTCCGGTCTTTCCGGGACATATAATTTTATAAAATTGTTGGGCAAAGAAGTTTTTGGAGACAGGTTTTTCAGTTTTGATTCAAAGACTCTGTCAGGAGGGCAAGGTTTACTTGTAAAAAAGGCTGCACAGATGATTGAAAAAGGAAACACATTGGCAGATATTTTAGTAGAATTAAATATAATTAGGAGTAGAATGTTTGCTGAATTCATTGTGAAAGATATAACATATCTGATACAGGGAGGCAGAATTGGCAAGGTTGCAGGAACATTGGGAAGTTTGTTTAAAATTTGTCCAATAATTAAGGTAAATGACGACGGAGTATATGAAACTGCGGGAAAATCTATTGGATTTGCTCGCTCGTTACAGCTTATGCTGAATCAATTACAAAGCAAATTCAATGGGCTAAAAATAATTGTAGAAGTTGTACATGGGCTAGAAGAAAGTACAGCTAAAACAGTTTTAGATAAAATAAAACAATTTTCGAATGTAATACAGGAATCAATTGTGCCTGTAACCGCTGTACTTGGGGTTCATACAGGCCCTGGTTTAATAGGAATTATAGCATATGAAGCTTAGATTTATAGTAATATGCAAAAATATTGCAAGTTTTCGCTGAAAGATAGATAAAGTCAAAATTATATAAATTTGGGGAATGTCAAATCTAGAATATGATGTTCGAAAATTAATAAATGTACTGGAACTTAATTTGTATAAAATGCTTTTAAATATCATTTTTAATGAGGCTCAATTCTCTATTTTTAAAATTTATATGTCTACCTGAGTGGCACTTTCCAGATTTTAGATCGAATATACGATAAATGTATAAATAGGAATTGCTCTTTAGATTTACTGATATAGATATTCCCATTAAAGTAATATTAGGTTTAATAAAAAATCTGAGGCTGAAAAAACTTCACAGCTCTATAAATGCCATTATTATCTGATTTTCATCTTATTATAGTGTGAAGGAAGGCTCTGTGTACTTCTCAACTTTATTATATAAGTTAAAAATGGTATAAAACTTTTTTGAATTTACATTTTTTAGGTTATTATACTATACCTTTAGTATCACTTTTAAAAATTTACAGTCTTAAAAGTTTATTCACAATTCAAGATTCTCTTTAAGGCTTGACACTATTTCATCCATGTGCATACTTCTTGAACCCTTTACTAAAACTTTATCACCGGGATTGAGGATACTGTAAACGCACTTAGCTGTTTCGTCATTGTTATTACAGTGTATTGTTTTAATAGGCAACGCAGAATCGCTTGCCCCCTGGTTAATAAATTTTGCAAGTCTCCCGGTTGTTATTAAAATATCTATCCCTTCAACAGCTATATATTTTCCCAAATCATAATGAATTTTTTCTGTATTGCTTCCAAGTTCGAGCATATCCGATATAACAGCAATATTTCTTCCTTTAGAATGAACAGCCCTTAATACAGCTAGTGCACTTTTTACCGAATCGGGACTTGCATTGTAGGAATCATCTATAATAGATATACCGTTTATATCTAAAATTTCTTGTCTCATTGAGACTCCTTTGTAATTTAAAAGTCCGGCTTTTATATCATCAAGATACATTCCCATATCAAGTGCAATCGATACGGCGGCGAGTGCGTTGTAAACATTGTGCATACCGATGCAGGGTATTACTAAATTCTCTTTAAAATCCGGAGCAACAAGGGCAAATTCTGTAGATTGTCCACAGGATAAAATATCTTCTGCTCGATATTGGTAAGGACCATTTAAACCAAAATATACTGTGTTTTTAAATTTATTTTTATCCAGTTTCGATAAAAGCGGGCTATCTCCATTTAAAAAATATTTTCCCTCATAATTTTTTAAAATTTTTAATTTTTCTTCGCGTATATTTTCTTTAGTTTTTAAATTTTCTATATGAGATATTCCTATATTAGTTATAACACCTATATCCGGTCTTGCAATATTAGATAGTTTTTCCATCTCTCCGAATTTACTTATACCCATTTCTGCAACAATGACTTCATGATGTTTCTCTGCATCGAGTAAAGTTAACGGAAGACCGATTTGCCCATTATTGTTACCTTCGGTTTTTAAAACATCCATCTCAATCGATAAAACCGAGGCTATCATTTCTTTAGTCGTTGTTTTACCTACGCTACCTGTAACACCTATTACGGGTATATTAAATCTTTTTTTGTAATTTTCCGCGATTTTTTGTAAAGCACATAATGTATCATTTACCCGTATTATAGTTTTATCTGAGACATCCGGAACTTCATGATTTACATCTATTAAAGAAGCCGTTGCACCATTTTCAAAGGCGTTGCTTATAAAAAAATGACCATCGGTATTTTCGCCGTTTAATGGAATAAACAGACTAAAATTTTTTATCTCTCTGCTGTCTATGCATACAGAACTTATATTGACCTCGTTACCTTCTGTTATAATTTCTCCATCGCACCATTTTACAATATCGTAAACACTTAAATTTTCCATAATACCCCTTTTCTTAAATTTACATATTTTTATTTTTAATTTATATTTCTGAATTGTATCTCTGAATTATATTTCTGATTTATGGTCAAACAATTTTAAAAACGAAATCAATAGTGTTTAAAGATTATAAAAAGTAAAATCAAACGAGATATATTGGTTTCTTCTTTGAAATTTTTTAATCCATTTAGACATTTGTTCGGGAAACTGATGTTTTATCTTTCATTTAGATACCCCCAATTTAAAACTTTCTTATACAAAAAGCCCAATATCAGAAAAAACATAATGGCAATTATTTAAGTATATCATTAATTACTACCCTTTCGTCAAATGGATATTTAACGCCTTTAATTTCCTGATATGTTTCATGACCCTTTCCGGCCAAAACCACAATGTCCCCTTTTTGGGCATTTTTTATGCAGTATTTTATGGCCTCCTTTCTGTCCGGAATTACAATATATTCTCCGTTTGTTTTATTTAGGCCCTCTTTAATATCAGATATTATATCCATTACGTCCTCATTTCTGGAATTGTCCGCTGTAATTACCGAAATATCTGAAAGCCTGCCGGAAATTTCTCCCATTTCATACCTTCTTATCTTTGGTCTGTTCCCTCCGCCTCCGAACATGGTTATTATCCTTTTAGGCTTATATTCTCTTAAAGTTTTTAAAATATTTTCCATACTTGCAGCATTGTGGGCATAGTCTATAAAAAGAGAATATTCTCCCGGTACTTTTACAGGCTCCATTCTGCCCTTTATTTTTACTTGTGCCAAACCATTTTTAATATCTTCAGATTTAATTCCTAGATAATTACAAACAGAAACAGCCGCCAAAGCGTTATATACATTAAATTTACCCGGAATAGGTATTTCGAATTCAACCTTTATGTCCCCTGAAGTTTTAAATTCACATCCAAGATGCCCATTTTTATTCAAAAGTTTTGCATCAATTCCACTTACATCGGCTTTATTGGAAAACCCAAACGTTTTTATTTCATCACATATATTATTATTGCATATAATCCCGGCATTTTTATCATCAATATTTACAAAGCCGACTTTGCATTGTCTAAACAACTTACTTTTACATAAGATATATTCTTCAATGTTTTTATGTTCATTTCCACCGATATGGTCTTCAGATAAATTTGTAAATATACCGAAGTCAAAATTCAGCCCATCAACTCTGTGGTCTCGAAGTGCAATGGAAGACACTTCTAAAATTGCAAATTTACATCCGTTATCCACCATGTTCCTTAAATATTTTTGAATATCATAAGACTCCGGCGTTGTATTTTTTAAAGTTATTATGGTTTCCTTGCCAATAAAAGCTCCCAATGTTCCAATCATGCCTGTGTTTTTTTCGGATAACTCCAGTATAGACTTTATCATACAAGCAGTTGTTGTTTTTCCCTTTGTTCCGGTTATCCCTATAATTTTCAATTTCGACGAGGGAGATTTAAAAAAGTTTTTAGATATTAAAGCCAAAGCCACTCGTGTATTTTCAACAAGTATAGTATTAACACCGGAGACATTAATTTCTTTTTCGATAATTATTGTATTAGCTCCATTTTTTATTGCTTCTTTAATAAAATCATGTCCGTCACACTCTGCACCATTTAGACATACAAATATATTCCCTAATTTAACTTTTCTGGAATCATATGCGATATCCGATATCTCGGTTTCATAAGAGGCCCGTGCTTTAACAATATTTAAATTTTTAATAACTTCACCAAGTTTCATGGAAATAATCTCCTTTTTGAACCTATTTTTATCTTTTACCTTTTATCGTTTACCTTTTTTCTTTTATCTTTTTTCTTTTATCTTTTTTGAGCTGTTTTCCTTTTATTAATTTAATTGAGTCTAATTCATCGCTTATCTCATTTTCGAATCATGTAACAAAAAAGAATAAAAAAGCTTGAAAAAAGCTGTTCGGAAATTTTTGAAAAATAAAACAAACCATATTTTAGCAAGTTCATAAGTGATATAAAGTAAATAAAGACAAAATATGAAATCAAAAAATAATAGTTATACATTTCAAATTTCACAAAAGATATTTTTAATTGCTAAAACTTTTAAGATAATTCAGTTATCCTTGCTTGAACTCTTTTTTATTTTTGGGACAAGCTACGGACATTTTTTGCATTTACATATTTTAAATTACTTTGATATAAAAGGTTCATCTGAAAAATAAAACAATATAGCTCTTTTCAATCTTCATGCACCTTTAAAAATGTTTTCTTTATTTTATTTTGTTCTGATGAATTACATATTGCAACAACATTGTCTCCGCTAAAAAGAATTGTATCCCCTTGAGGAATTATCAGCCGGTCATCCCTTAAAATCGAAACAATCAGTGACGAATCCGGCATATGGATTGTTTTAATGGCTTTTCCCTCCAGTGCGGAATGACTAGGTAAAGTTACGGAACAAATTGAAGCCTTTCCTTTATTTAAACTCGCTAAAAGCTGTAGTTCCGTACTATCTATTTCTTGCTCTATCATATTTGTTATAATTTCGGTACTGCTAACCACATCATCAACGCCTAATTCCTTTATGGCCTCAAGGTTTCTGGGATTATTCGCTCTTGCTATAACTTTTTTAACCATAAATCTTTTTTTTACAAGCTGAGATGCAACAAGATTATCTTGGTCTCGCCCCGTTACGGCAATAAAACAGTCAGCTTTAACGATATCGGCGTCAGTAAGAGACTGTATTTCTGTGCCATCTCCACATATTACTTCTATGCCCAGTTCATTGGCAAGCTTTTCACATTTAATTTTGTCTTTTTCTATGAGAGATATTTCATGTTCTTTATCCAGCAAACTTTGGGACAAATAATAACCTAATTTGCCACCTCCCATTATAACTACTTTCATAATATCAGCCCTTTATATAAATTGTGATAAATCAGTCGACTACTTTCGTATATATAATTTTATCTTTAGAACTAACAACTTGTTCATCATCTATACGGATACGACCATTTTTATCAAGAACGCCTATAATCGTTTCACCTGCCCTATTTGGTAGTTCATTTATTTTTCGTCCTATAAAAATAGCTTCAATCTCACGAGTAAAAAACGAAAGTGTGGAAGACCCGAAAGCAGCCTGCTTTTCACGGGGACTTTCTTCGAGGGCAGCAAGCATTGAAGCACAAGAAAGCTTTGTTTCGCAGACAGTTTTCAGTCCGAATTCATTAAATATTTGCTCTCTTGAAGGGTCAATTACTCTGGTTACTACGTTATTAATTCCAAAAAATTCCTTTACGATTTGTGAAATGGTTATATTTAAATTATCATCATCAGTAACTGCAGCCACTGCGTCACAGCTTTCCACTCCCGCACTTTTCATAATTTCAATGTCCATAGGAATTCCAGATACAGTCAGCCCATCAAAGTTATCATCCAAAGCTTTGAAAGAATCAGGGTCTCTGTCCACTACCGAGACTGTATGACCATAATGAAACAAACTGTTTGCAAGCCTTCTGCCAAGTTTTCCACATCCAATTACCAAAATATTCATTGCAAACCTCTTTTTGCGTTACTTTAAATTTAATTTCATACAAACGAATTTTTTTGTTTAAGTTAATCTCTAAAGTCAACATAAATCTATTTAACCACATTCGGTAGCACTATAGTATACTATTTATAGTTAACGCAGTTTAAAAGATATATATTTTTTTAAGATATACAAATAACGTACAATGTCGGATTATATGATACATTATTATTTATTTTGTTGTTATAGTTGATTAAGTTATATCATTTTTGATTATTAAACTTGAATATTTCATTTGCTTATAAAAAAACTGATTTAAATCACCAATAAATATAAATTAAAAATGATTATTTTCACATATAAATATAATACAAAAAATGATCGCTTTGAACTGTAGAATTTACTTTAATATTCAAAATTGATTTTTATTCAAAATATTCAAAATATTCTGAAGATATAAAATATAAAATAAAAAATTAATATA
>CAQJOC010000036.1 GCA_948815685.1 uncultured Eubacteriales bacterium
TATTCAGGCTACATTAAACTATAGCCTGGTGGGCTTAAGTGGACTCGAACCACCGACCTCACGCTTATCAGGCGTGCGCTCTAACCGGCTGAGCTATAAGCCCATTCAGCTTTACACAGTGGCTTTATCCACATAGTATATTATTTTATCACTTGCTTTTTTACTTTGTCAAGTAAATTTTATAATTCAAATTTTTGTTTTAAGTTTTTAATAATAAATTCAAAAATATTTCATTTTAAATGGTCAATTTTTATATAATTTTTGACAATCGTGTCTTACTCAGTACATCAAAAATTGACGTTTATAACCAGCAATTTCCGTTTTTATCCATTTTTATAATTATTTTTAATCTAAGAAATCCTTTAACCTTTTGCTTCTGCTTGGATGTCTCAATTTTCGTAAAGCTTTAGCTTCTATTTGTCTGATTCTCTCTCGGGTAACATGAAATTCTTTCCCTACTTCTTCTAATGTTCTCGGATGACCATCAATCAAACCAAATCTCATTCTAAGAACTTTTTCTTCCCTAGACGTTAATGTGTTTAAAACTTCGAGCAGTTGTTCTTTAAGCAAAACTTGTGACGCCTTTTCCGCCGGTGCTATTGCATCGTTGTCAGGGATAAAATCACCTAAATGAGTGTCCTCTTCGTCTCCAACAGGCGAATCTAAAGACATTGGGTCCTGCGAAGCTTTCATTACCTCTTTAACCTTTTCGGACGAAATGTTAAGTTCTTCAGCCACTTCTTCTGCCGATGGTTCTTGACCATTATTATGCATCATTTGTCCGGAAACACGCCGTACTTTATTCATGGTCTCAACCATATGAACAGGTATACGTATAGTTCTCGCCTGATCCGCAATTGCGCGGGTTATCGCTTGGCGTATCCACCATGTGGCATATGTCGAAAATTTAAAACCTTTGGAATAATCAAATTTTTCAACTGCCTTAATCAAGCCTAAATTACCTTCTTGGATTAAATCAATAAAATGCATCCCTCTGCCAAGATACCTTTTCGCAATACTTACAACAAGTCGTAAGTTTGCCTCGGTCAATCTTTTTTTTGCATTTTCATCTCCTTCGGAAATTCGAATTGCCAAATCAATCTCTTCCTCCGACGTAAGGAGAGGTATAAAACCAATTTCTTTCAGATAGACCTTCACCGGGTCTTCTTGATTTGAACTCTCTAATGCGCTACTTTCTTCCGATATATCTTCAGCGTTCATTTTTATATCAAATGTTATGTCGTCATCTATGGTTGAGTCTAAACCCTCTATTATCTCTACGCCCATAGACTCCATTGAATCATAAAGCTGTTCTATTTGGTCAGGGTCAAAATCGAGTTCCCCCATGGCATCAAGAATCTCATTTGTACTTATTTGACCGTTCATCTTCCCATGCTTTATTATATCATTTATAACAGTTTCTTTAGCCTGTGGTTCCTGTGATTCTTTCTTTATGTTGTCTTCCATGGCTTTTACCTCCCCGACTTTATTTTTTTATATTCCTTAACTTTTCTATGTAATTTTTTGCCTCATTTTTATCAATATTTGGCGAACTATTTATGGTATTCGCTTCTTTTTCACTTTTTATGACAAAAATATAATCGTTCATGTCTTTTTTAACTTCGGAAGACGGAAGATATTCACAAATCAACTTAGTTATATATCCTGCCTCTTTCATTGTAAAACCTTCAGCCGAAATTGTTGTTACATCTATGGGCCTTCCCTCTAAATTTAACTTACATATTGCTTCGTAAATTCTTCTGTTTAAATCATTCATAAATAAACTTGGTTTAACTTTATAAGAAATATTGTTTAACATATCTAAATTATTTATCAATGTAGACAAAAACATTTCTTCTGCTTTAATTTCCCGTAAACTAACTCCATTTTCTCTATCCGGCTTGTCCAACATTCCGAAAATATTTTTCTGAATTTGTTTAAATTTGTTCCCTTCTATAACTTTAGTCCTCTTTTTTTTCACTCTTTCTACTTGAAGTAGAATTGACTTTCTCTCTATCCCTGTTTCATCACTTAATTTCCCTGCATAAATCTCACATTCAATTGCATTATTAAGTTCACTTAAAACTTTGATACATTCATTTAAATATTTCACCTTGTCTTCTGATTTATCTAAGTCATATCTCGATTTTATCCTTTCAAATTTATATTCCATATCGCTCATGGAAGTTTCAACTAAATTTTTAAATCTGGCTCTACCTTCTTTTCCATATGATTTCATAAACTCATCAGGATCTTTACCCTTAGGTATATTCAAAACCTTTACAAGAAGACCATTCGCTCTGCAAAGTTTAATTGCCCTATCCGAAGCTTTTCTTCCCGCCTCATCCGAGTCATAAGAAACTATAACTTCTTTTGTAAATCTCGACATTAACCTTACTTGTCCGTCTGTGAGAGCCGTTCCTAATGTTGCAATGGCATTTTCAAAGCCCGCTTGATGGAGTGCTATCACATCCATATACCCCTCTGCAAGTATAAAATTTTTTTTCATTTTATTTTTTGCAAAATTAAGTGCAAAAATATTTTCACTTTTTTTAAAAACTAACGTATCTGAGGTGTTTAAATATTTAGGTGTCGAGTTTTCCATACTCCTTCCACCAAATGCAATTACATTCCCTCTTAAATCCATTATCGGAAACATTACTCTCCCTCTAAATCTGTCGTAAAGTCTCCCCTTTTGCGATATAGATGCTACATTTGCCGTAACCAACATTTCGTCATTATATCCTTTTCGCCTTAAATGATTTACTGCCGAAAAACCATCCGCCGGTGAATATCCAAGCCCAAAATGGCGAATTGTACGAATTTTAAGCCCTCTTTTTATCAAATATTCAAATGCGGCTTTTCCTTGTCTCTCGTTTAAACAAAAATGGTAAAATCTGGCAAGTTCCCGATTTATTTCATAAATTAAAAGCTTTGTTTGATGAGAACCGTCATCTTTTTCCAGTTCCGGCAAAGGCATCCCAACACGCTGTGCAAGATATTTAATTGCCTCAATATAATCAAGATTTTCTATCAAACGAATAAAAGTAATCACATCGCCTCCGGCTCCACATCCAAAACAATAAAATGATTCGTTCCCCGGATAAATGAAAAACGACGCCGTCCTTTCTGAATGAAATGGGCAAAGACCTACCATATTTCTTCCTTTTCTTTTAAGCCCTACATAGCCGGAAATTACATCTGAAATGTCATTCCTATCCTTGAGCTCCTGTATAAAGCCATCCGAAAATTTCACTTGATTAAACACTTCCTCGCCCTATCTTCCAAAAGCACTTATCCCTTTCCACGGCTTTGGAATGAACAAATCTTTAAAAAGTTTTATTGCAAAATCATCTGTCATTCCGGCTATATAATCACAAACTCCTCTGTCAAGACTCTCCCTTTTACATACCTCTTTTATATCCTCGGGAAGCTTTTGATTATTTTCTTTAAAATATTTATAAAGCCATTCAACTATATACACTGCTTTTTTTTCTTCAGATTTTGCCACTTCCGAAAGATAAACTTTGTCATACATAAACTTATGCATTTGAAAAAAGGCTGTTTCTACATCCGGTGCCATTTTTATTTCATTTTCTTTAGTATTTTCAATTAATGACGTCACCATTACATTGACTCTTTCAGAACAACTTTTTCCTACAATTTCGAGAAAATTCGCCGGAATATCTTCTGTTTTTATCACGCCTGCCCGAACTGCATCATCTATATCATGATTTATATATGCAATTTTATCACAAATCCTTACAACTTGTCCTTCAAGCGTTTTTGGCAATGTCCCTTTAGTGTGATTTAAAATCCCATCCAAAACTTCCTCCGTTAAATTAAGCCCTCTTCCATCTTTTTCAAGAACGTCGGCAACACGCACACTTTGCTGATAATGCTTAAACCCACCAGAATAAATATTATTAAGTATCTCCTCTCCTGCGTGGCCAAATGGAGTATGCCCTAAATCATGACCCATAGCAATAGCTTCCGTCAAATCCTCGTTTAGACGAAGTGCTCGTGACACTGTCCTAGATATCCCCGCAACCTCTAAAGTGTGCGTTAATCTCGTTCTATAATGATCCCCTTCCGGGCATATAAAAACTTGAGTTTTATGTTTTAACCGCCTAAAAGATTTACTATGAATAATCCTGTCTCTATCACACTGAAATGATGTCCTTATGGGACACTCTTCCTCAAAAATCTTCCTTTTTTTACAATTTTTAGAGAAAACAGCCCATTTGCTCAAAGTTTTATCTTCTATGGCTTCGGTTTTCTTTCTTATTTCATCTCTTGTTTCACATTTTATTCCATTTTTTTCACTACTATCCAAAGTCAATATTCACACCTATAAGACAAAATTCTCAATCTATGCAACAAAATTTATTATTTATAACCCTCATCTCAGCATTTCCACAAGACAGCTCATTAATGACCTCTATTAGTTTCAAATACTCTTTTTCATCTATGTATATTAAAGCTTCAACATAATTTGTATAGGTACAGTTAGAAATTTTTGCATGAAATCTTTGAATAATGCTTCTTATTTTTTCAAAAACATCATATCCCACTTTAATCTTAACAACAGTACACCAAATCATGTTAACTATTCCGCAAGTTTCTATGGATAACCTCGCACCATAGGAATATGCTCTAGTTAATCCCCCAACGCCTAGAAGAATCCCTCCAAAATATCTAGTTATCACTATTACAATATTCTGCAATCCCATTTTTTCCAAGGTAAAAGCAATAGGAACGCCTGCCGATCCCTGTGGCTCTCCATCATCAGAAGCCTTACTGAAATTCGGTTGCCTAATTCTATAAGCATAAACATTATGTTTCGCATCCCAGTGCCTTGATTTTATGGAGTTTATATAATTTTCCGCTTCATCCTTGCTTAAAATATGCTTAGCATAACAAATAAATTTAGAACGCTTTTCCGTAAACTCTGAAGACGCTTCACCTTTTACAGTTTTAAACGACTCCAAACGGAACACTCCTTTGATAAACATACAGTCGGTGCACAGAGCTTCTGCACCGCCACCGACTCCACAAAAACAATCTTAAATTCAACCACAAATTAAAAATCTATTTATCTGATGATTTTGGTTTAGCTTTTTTTAGTCTTTCATTGAACTTTTCCAATATTCCACCCGAATCAACAAATTTTTGTTTACCTGTAAAAAACGGATGACATTGCGAACATATATCAACCACTAATTCTTCTTTAGTTGACATAGTCTCAAATTCAGCCCCACACGCACACCTTACTTTTGATTTCACATATTCAGGATATTTTATTTCAATATTTTTTTTACTTTTAGAAGCTTTAGCCGCAACTGCCAAAATGTTCACCTCTCTAACATTAAAACCTATAACTTTAATAGTATATCATAAATTATATTTTTTGTAAACATAATTTTAAATTAATGCTATTATGAAACTTTTTTATGTTTTTAATTATTTATTGTTAAATATCGACATAATATCATAAAAATTGTCATCATTATCCCTATCGGATAATGACTTTCTGCTTTCTTTAACGCCTTGTTTAGCTAACGCTGCTTGTCGACTGAATCCCTGGCTTTTTCCAAAATTTCCTATCTTATTGGCCGCCGGAACAGGTATGTACGATTCCCTTGTGACAAATCCCGTTGCAATCACTGTTACACAAATTTCATCATCCATTTTTTCATCAAAAGCAGCACCCCAAATTATATTCGCTCCTGCATCCGCTTGCTCTGCTATCATCGTCGACGCCGTTTCTATTTCATCTAAACCAATATCCGGCGAAGATGTTACATTTATTATTACACCTTTTGCTCCATTTATCGCTGTCTCAAGCAAAGGACTGGATATCGCCATCTGTGCGGCCTCTTCTGCTTTATCTTTCCCAGTCGCACGACCAACGCCCATGTGTGCATACCCAGCATCTTTCATTATAGATGTTACATCCGCAAAATCCAAATTCACAAGACCGGGGAGCAAAATCAAATCTGAAATACTTTGAACCCCTTGCCTCAAAACATCATCTGCAACTATAAATGCATTCATGAGAGTTATTCTTTGCTGACTGGCAAATTTTAGCCTTTCGTTTGGAATCACAACCAATGAATCAACCTGATCCCGAAGTTCGGTTATGCCATTTTCAGCCTGTTCCATACGCCTTCTTCCTTCAAATGAAAAAGGTTTCGTCACTATTCCTATAGTCAAAATTCCCATTTCACGAGCTATTTGAGCCACAACCGGAGCCGCTCCCGTCCCGGTTCCACCGCCCATTCCAGCTGTTATAAATACCATATCTGCACCTTTCAGTGCTGCAATAATCTCATCACGGCTCTCTTCTGCAGACCTTTGCCCTATTTCCGGCTTAGACCCCGCCCCTTTGCCATGCGTTATTTTTTCACCGATTTGAATTTTTTGATTTGCTTTGGATCTTAAAAGTGCCTGTCTGTCTGTATTAATACATATGAAATCTACACATTTAACTCCGGAATCCACCATCCTGTTCACAGCGTTTCCGCCGCCGCCGCCGACGCCAATTACCTTTATCTGAACAAGTTGATCTGAATTATTATCAAATTCAAAACCCATTAGCAAATCCTCCATTAACCTTTAAACTTCTTGCTTTTTTGTAAATTTTTCTTTTATTATAAACACTTTTTTTATTACATTATATCACTTTATTTTCAACATTTCCAATAAAATATTCTCAGATATCTAAAAAAACGAAAAAATCTTCTTTTTGCATATAATATATAAATAATAATATATTTTTTTATTAATTAATTATGCCCAGAGGTGTAAAATACGAAGTATTCTCTGAATCTGCCTTGCTAACATCCAGCTTCCCTGAATTTTTTTTATCTATTTTATTATCAATTATTTCTTTCGCTGTTAGTAATTTATAATTTATATTCTCTACACCTCCTATATTTATATCTATTTTATTATTATAATTCAAGGTAATTTTATTGGTATTCTCCATATCAACCATACATATTTCATTCTGAAAATATTTTTGTATATAACGCCTTATTTCTTTAAGGCACTCTTTATCTTTTTCATTTTTATAGTGAATTACGGTATCCTCTTGTAAATTACATAAATTTAATCCTTTTACTTCTAAAAAAGTGTCAAATTTATTATAATTACTTTCTAAAATTTTTCCGGTCTCACTTATTAAAAAATATTTATCATCATTTTTAATAAAAAAATCCGGGTTCTCCAAATTTATATATATTTCAATTGAATTAGGGATTTTTTTTATAATTTTTACATCTTTAATATAGGAAAAACTTTCACATATATTTTTTTTCGCAACATTTTTATTCATAAGCAGTAAATTAGAACCCGAACGTATTTGTGATGAAGCAATTATTTCTTCTTGAGCATATTTGTCGCAATTATATACATATATATTTTTAATTTTAAATAGAAAAGTAAATGAGGCCACAATAAATAACAAAGAAATTAGGAAAACCACCAAATACAATTTTACTTCCGGTTTAATTTTATACTTTTTCTTTCTCTTTTTGTTTGTTCTCTTCCTTTTACTAACATTTTTACTTCTTTTATTAACTTTTCCTATCCCAATTCCTCTGTTTTTTTTCTTTTTTCCATTTTCACTGTTCTCTTCTTTTTCTTTCTTTTTCTCTTTTCTTCCTTTTCTTAATTTATACATTCAGTTTTCCCTCTTCCAGGTGTTTTCATGATAATTATATCATATTCTTTTTATATTTGCTCCAATTTTGCACAAATTCCCTTCAATGTCTTCATATCCTCTGTCAATATGCCGAAGCCCGCTTATTTTCGTTGTACCCTCTGCACACAAACCTGCAACTACCAACGCTGCCGCACCTCTTAAGTCTTCTGCCCTTACGTCAGCTCCGGAAAGTCTTTTTACTCCATTTACAATTGCAGTTCTTCCCTCTACTTTTATATCTGCTCCCAAGCGCAAAAGCTCTCCTACATGTTTATAGCGACTTTCAAAAATATTTTCTATAATTATACTTGACCCCTCGGCTGCACAAAGCATAGTCATAATAGGAGGCTGAGCATCCGTCGGAAACCCGGGATATGGCATAGTGCGTATCACTGCATTTGATAAAAGCCTTTCGGGAGCAATTAATCGTAATTTTCCTTTGTCAAATATTTCTATTATACATCCGCATTCCTCAAATATCGGTATAACAGAACTTAAATGTTCCGGATACACTCTGTTTATTAAAATATCGCCCGACGTTACGGCTGTAGCTGCCATATATGTTATAGCTGCGATTCTGTCGGGAATTATACTGTAATGAGCCCCCTGAAGTCTATCCACACCTTCAATCTTTATTGTCCCTTCCCCTGCACCTCTTATCTTTGCCCCACATTTATTGAGATAATTAGCCAAATCTTGAATTTCAGGTTCTCTCGCGGCATTTGTTATTATTGTCTCTCCCTTGGCTTTCACAGCCGAAAGAATCAAATTTTCAGTTGCTCCGACACTTGGAAAAGAAAGAACTATATTGTTTCCCACAAGTCCTCTCCCTACATTACATTTAATTTTTCCATGGCTTTCTTCCGAAATCATTCCGAGCTGTCTAAGTCCACTAAAATGTAAATCAAGCGGACGGGGCCCTAATTCGCATCCTCCCGGCAAAGAAATTTCGGCACAGCCCATTCTGGAAATTAATGCACCTAAAAAAATAATGGAGGACCGCATTTTTCTCATATACATCTCTGGAATTTTATTTTTATTTATATTTTTCGGGTTTATAATCAAGCTTTCTCCCTCAAATTTAGTCTTACATCCTAAAAAATTTAAAATTTCTACAGTAATCGCAACATCCGATAAATTAGGACAACCATGTATTACACTTTCTTCTTCACTCAAAATTGTAGCCGCTAAAATAGGCAGTACGCTATTTTTTGCCCCTTGGAGCTTTATCTCTCCTTTTAGGCTTTTTCCTCCTTCTATAACAAGTTTAGGCAATATATATCCCCCCAAATACTTTATAACTGATATTCATATTAGCCATAGTATTCAGGGCGAGTGGATTCGTTACGTAAGTTTACAATGTTTTTGTCGATTTTGCGTAAAAATTTTTATGAAATATTTCTCTGCTTTATAATTTTATTGAACTATAAAATAATTTTGCAAAAATCAAAAATTGGCGTTGACAAATATTTAATCTTATATTAAAATGCTATTACGCTTAATCGAGTAAGACGTGAAAAATAAACTAAACGGAGGTTTTGTATGAATTTTAAAAAATTGAAAAAGGCTAAAGTTAGTTTCGTAGGAAAATTTATCGCAGCAACTATTTTGGGTATGTCCGCAGCTTTCTTCGCTCCCGACGTTTGTAAAAATACCAGTTTCAGAGTATTGGCAGAAGGGACAATAACAACGGAAATAGCTTTACAGTTGATGGAAACTCATTATGATAAAAATACCAAAACATTAAATTTATCAGATACAGATTTTACAGAAATCGGCGAATATGCTTTTGCATGCCGGAAAAATAAAAATTTTGAAAAAACAAAAATATTTGAGCAAATAGAAGAAGTCATTTTGCCACCAAATTGTGAAAAAATAGGGCGCGGAGCATTTAGAGGTTGTGATCTTTGCCCCTACGATATAAAAATTGGTTTAGGGTCACAACT
>CAQJOC010000037.1 GCA_948815685.1 uncultured Eubacteriales bacterium
TATCTGTGAATTGGCTAAAATATATAGTTTGTTTTTATTTTTCAGACAAGGCCTATATAACAGTAAAATTCTTACCAATTAATAAATATTTATATAAATTCGTTTAAAAATTTAACGAAGCAATTCTCATTATATAATTTTTGTGAGATATTTCCTAAGAATATTTTCTGCTTGTTTAGCTTTCTGTTAATTCATCGTATATCTGTGTTAATTTCAATTGTCTATTCATATTTTTATTTTACCATATTTCCTCTTCTACTACTGGGCAGTGTTGCCTATAAGAAAGATTTTGAAATAAGGGCAAAGATATGAAAAATTTTTACTTTTTAAACTTTTTAGGCTTATTTTTTTAAATTATTGCTTTGCGATGTCTTGCTTTTCATTAAATAATATGGTACACTATTAAAATAGAATAGATATAGGTTTTAATCTAATTTGTAAATTCTGTCATCTTTCTAAACGTAGGAATGAGAAGTTGCTAAATAAAATATAATATTCTCCTAAGGGGGCGTATCTATTCTACCGTAAAACTTGGCAATCAAAGCCAACTGATGAACATTAGCCTTTTTGATTTTTGCTCTTTTTAGGTTAATTACTGAAATATGGGAGTGCCATTTGCAAAAATATGCAAAAGCTAAAAAGACAAAATGGATTTTATTAACTTGTTATTTCCATGCATGTTATACAAAAACAATTACAGTGCTTTTGCCAATTTCCTAGCGTTATATCCTATCTTAGGGCACTCCTTGAGATACATGGCACTTGACATATACTAAAATTAGCAATATAATCTCGATATTTTATTGATGCATAGTTCCTTAATAAATCTAAATGATTTTTATATTTTCCATTATATATTGTTTGTGGAATTTTCGCTCTTCTAAATGAGAAATTAATTATGGGAATAAACTTATTTATTGTGAGGTTTTTTTATGAAAGCTGACAAAAAAGATAAAAAAAATTTTTTAAAATTCAGAGGCAAACCTTTGGTAAGGTCTGGTAATACTATTTATTATGGAGATATAAACGATAGATTCATAGCAGAAATGCAAATTAAAAGTTCTTATGATTTAAACGGAATGAAAATTGCGGAAAAAATTTTAGTTCTTTTAGTAGATTCGAAATTATCGGAAGGCGAGAATAAAAAAATTATAAAAATGAGTGAAAAATCGGGGCTGTATAATGCGTTAAATACGGGAGGAATGTGGCTGGATAGTGCAAAAGAGTTCCAGATGCAGGGCTAGATAAAAATTTTTACTTTTTATCTCTCTGGTTTTTTTATTTCTTTACTGTTACAATTTAAAATTTTATTTTGGAGGTTAATAATTATGAGTATTGTGGAAATAGCTTGTGGAATAGCTCTTATAGTTTTTTCTATTGCAATAGTTTTGGTTGTTTTGTTTCAGGAAGGTCATCAACAAAACATGGGAGCAATTGCAGGGGGAGCCGCAGATACATTTTTAGCTAAAAATAAGTCACGTTCTATTGATGCTTTCTTGACTAGGTGGACAAAAATAATCGCTATAGCGTTTTTTATACTTGTTATAGTTGTGAATGCAATTTCATTTTTTAAACTTTTTGGAGCATCGTAATTTAAAATTTTTACTATGGTGCTTGTCCACGCGTCGTTATGCGTGGATTTTTTTGTATAAAGTGTAATTTGGAGGAAAAATGAGCAGCAAAATAAAAGAAAATATTTTTAATATACTAAAAAAAAGTAATTCAAATTTAACCGGTGACTTTATCTTAAATAAATTTGGAAATATGTTTACTAAAACTGCGATTAAAAAGGCAATTAATTCTTTAAAACTTGAAGGTAAACTTATGGAAACCAGAAAAGGGAAAATCAAACTTCTAAAGAATACCGGTAAAATTTCTGCAATAATCGTTTCACAGTCTAAAAATTTTTCATTTGCAAAAGATTTAAACGGGAATGAAGAAATATTTATAAGTAAAAATGACCTAAAATCAGCATTAATTGGCGACCATGTTATTATTAGTAAAATTAAGAAATCCGAAAAAGGGACAAGCGGAGTTGTAGAAAAAATTCTTCAGACCGGAAATCATATTGTTTCCGGGAAACTTATGTGTAGCCTTAATGGTCTGGAAGTCTGTTGTGATCCACCAGTAAAGTATAACATTCCTGTTTTAAAAGGGTACTCCATGGGAGCCAAAATTGGAGATAAAGTTAAGGTTTTTTTATCTTATAAATCTAAAAATGGTAATTTAGGTGCAAAAGTAATAAAAATATATGGAAAGTCTGACAGTGCTAAAGTATGTACTGACGCAATAATAGATTCTGCCGAAATTCCAACAATTTTTTCAGACGAAACAATTAATCAAGCTGAAAAAATAGCTTACTCCGGTATATCTGAAGATGAAATTTCAAGAAGATTGGACCTGAGAGACGAATCGGTTTTTACCATAGATGGCGAAGATTCAAAAGATTTGGATGACGCTATATCAATAAAAAAATTAGCCGAAGGATGGGAATTAGGTGTACATATTGCGGATGTTTCACACTATGTGAAGTTCGGGACACCGCTTGATAAAGAAGCTTTTAAAAGGGGAACTTCCGTTTATCTCGCAGACAGAGTAATTCCAATGTTTCCAAAAATTATTTCCAACGGAATATGTTCTCTCAATGAAGGAGAAGACAAACTTACATTTTCTTCTATAATCACTATGAATGAGGAAGGAAAAATTGTCGATTATAAATTTGTCAAAAGTATAATTCGGTCAAAAGTACGTGGAATATATTCAGAAGTGAATGCAATTATAAATGGAAATGCCTCTGATATTCTAAATGAAAAATATAAAAATTTAAAAAAACATATTATTAATGCAAAAAAACTTTCCGATATTTTATCTAAAAATGCTCAAGCGAGAGGTGTTATAGATATATCCGGAACGGAATCTAAATTTTCTTTTGATGAAATGGGTAAATGTATAGATGTAAAACCCAGATGTCAAGGGGAATCGGAAAGAATAATAGAAAACTTTATGATAACAGCAAATACCGCGGCGGCTAAATACGCGAAAGAATCAGATAGCCCTTTTGTATATAGAATCCATGAATCTCCCGACATTAAAAAAGTGGAAGTTTTGGCTAAATTATCAAAGTTTTTAGGCTTAAAATGGAATAATTACAGATTTGAAAATATTACTCCTGCTGACTTGTCGAACTTAATAAAACAATCCAAAGGAACACCGGCAGAAAAAATAGTATCGAGACAAATTTTACAAACTCTTGCAAAAGCCCGTTATGATTCAAAACCATTAGGGCATTTTGGATTATCTTTAAAAGATTATTGCCATTTTACTTCACCGATAAGGAGATATCCTGATATATATGTACATAGAGTTTTGGGAGAAATTTTAAAAAATGATAACAGCACCTCAAAAAATTTAATTAAAAAAATTGAAAAAAATGCTAGAATCTGTTCCAAAGGGGCATCTTTATGCGAAATTAGAGCAATGAAAACTGAGAGAGAAGTTGAAAAATATTATATGGCAGAATATATGTCTGAACATATAGGTGAGACTTTTAGCGGTATAATCAATGGAGCAAGTTACAAGGGAATATTCATAGAACTGGAAAATAGTGTGTCGGGGTTTATGGATTTATCTTGCTATGAAGATTATAGATTTGAGTTTGATGGTATTGCTACTCATTTTGACAAAACCAAAAATAAAAAGCTTTCAGTAGGTGACAAAATAATTGTGAAACTTATTTCAGTAAATATTTCTTCGGCTTTGATAAATTTTGCTCCGGCAGAGCCACTTTGCTAATTTTATTGACTTAAAAGTATGTTAAAACTTGTTCATAATAAAAAATATCAAAAATAAAAGTCAAGGAAATAAAATTGGAGGTCTGAAAGATTTGGACAAAAGGACACAATATCTTTCTTTATCTGAAGAAGAAATAAGAGGGTTACAACTAAAAAGTTTAGAGATCGCAAAATATTTCAAAAATTTTTGTGAAGAAAATAATTTACTTTTTTATCTTTGCGGGGGAGGCTGTATCGGAGCTTTAAGACACAAAGGCTTTATTCCTTGGGATGACGATATTGACGTTTTTATGCCTAGAAAAGATTATGAAAAATTATATGTATTATGGAATGAAAAAGCGGATAAAAAAAGATTTTCTTGTTTAAAAACAACCGATACTGTATTTATGGGAAATATATTTACAACCATTGTAAACAATAATACCACTGTTATAAGACCTCATCAGAGAAATTTGGATATACCGCAAGGTGTCTGTATGGATATTTTTCCTTTAGATGGTTGTCCTTCAGGAAAAATCAGACGTAAAATACAAAAATTCTGGGCATTGATTTATTCTTTGTATATGGCACAAATTGTTCCGGAAAACCATGGAAAGCTGACTTATCTAATAGGAAAAATTTTTTTGGGTTTGGTACCAAACAAAAATATGAGGTATAAATTTGCAAAATATGCACAAAAACAAATGAGTAAATATCCCATTGAATCATGTGAAAAAATAACAGAGCTTTGTGCAGGGCCTCATTATATGCAAAACGAATATCCGAAAGAGGTGTTTAAATCGGCAATATATAAGGAATTTGAAAAAGAAATGATGCCTATTCCGATTGGGTATGATAAATATTTAAAAATAGCTTTTGGTGATTATATGACTTTACCGCCTAAAGAGCAAAGAATTCCTCATCATGATATACTATTTATGGATTTAAATAAAAGTTATAAAGAATACAAAGGAATTAAATACTTGACGGAGGGAAAAATATGATATTCGGAGCAATAGTTGCAGGAGGAATAGGGTCCAGAATGGGGGTAAGCGGTATTCCCAAACAATTTATGAATTTAGGAGATAAACCCATCATAATTCATACTTTGGAAAAATTTATTTTATGTGATAAGATTAATTATATTTATATCGGTGTTCATAAAGACTGGACAGTCTACATGGATGATTTGCTTGACAAGTATAAGATAGATAAAGAAAGAATTTTTATAGTTAAAGGTGGGGATGACCGAAATAAGACGATAATGAATATAATTAACGGTATCGAAAAAAAATTTGGTGAAAGTGATTCTCATGTCATAGTTACACATGATGCAGTTAGACCTTTTGTTACACTTAGAATAATACAAGATAACATAGATATGGCTGTATCATATGGAGCCTGTGATACCGCAGCTCCGGCAATCGATACTATCGTTGAATCCAATGATGGAAAAATAATTTCTTCGATACCTGACAGACGTAAACTTTATCAAGGTCAGACTCCGCAAAGTTTTAAAATGAAAAAACTTAAAAATTTATATGAAAATATCAGTGAAAGTGAAAAATCCATACTTACCGATGCTTGTAAAATATTTCTTTTAAAAAATGAGCCTGTTTATTTGGTTAAAGGGGAAAATTCCAATATTAAAATTACAACCATTGAGGACTATAAAATAGCTCAAGCTATGGTAAAAGGAGAAAAAATAGAACCTAATTTTAATTAAATTCAGTCGGTTTGGAGGCAGAAAAACTTGCTTAACTATATATATCAGCTTGTAAGTCCGGGAATATTTTCTGTAAAATACAGCGATGAAAATTTTTCTGAAAAAGTTGTTGTAAGACCAGATTATATGGCAATTTGCCACGCTGACCAAAGGTATTATATGGGACACAGAGATGCCAAAGTATTAAGAAAAAAGCTTCCTATGGCATTGATACACGAATGCTGTGGCCATGTGGTTTATGACGGAACGGATACTTATATTCCCGGACAAAAGGTAATATTGATTCCAAATGTTCCTCCAACTAATAAGATTGAGGGTATTTATGAAAATTACGGAAAAGGTGCACATTTTTTATCCAGTGGCTATGATGGATTTATGAGAGAGTTTGTTATTATGTCTCCTGACAGAATGGTTAAGTTTGAAAAAATAGAAATGAATATTGCTGCGATATGCGAATTTGTAAGCGTGGGAGTTCATGCAATAAGGCGTCTGATTAAAGCCGGAGGAAAAGTGGATGGAAATATCGGAATTTGGGGAGATGGAAGTCTTGCTTATGTGATATGTTGCTGTCTAAGAGAACTTGTTCCAAATGCAAAGATATGTGTAATAGGAAAAAACACAGCTAAACTTTCGCAGTTTGCTTTTGCACATTTTACTTATATGGCAGATAGTTTACCCGAAAATTTTGAGGTAGACAGTGCTTTTGAATGTGCGGGCGGAGAAGGAAGTTTTTATGCGATAGAAGACATAATAAATTACATTAATCCACAAGGAACTGTCGTACTTATGGGAGTAAGTGAAAATAAAATTCCGGTTAATACAAGAAATCTTATGGAAAAAGGACTTGTATTTATAGGGTCGAGTCGTTCAGGCAGAGAAGATTTTTTAGATGCAGTAAATTTGATGGAAGATTACAAATTTCAACAAAGACTTTGTAATATAATAATCGAAGATGACGCTGTGAAAGATATAAATGATATTCATAGAGTATTTAATACGGATTTGCATACCCCATTTAAGACAGTATTTAAATGGGATATATAGTAAAATTACAAAAATTTAACCGAATAGCAACTGAGAAAAAATTAAGAAGATAATTCTGATTTTTTGAGAAATTTTCCTTGTAATATGGGATAATTAGTCTTTGGTTTTGCAAGTATATACCGGGGACGGTCTTAAGAGCTGGGTTTAAAAAGCAAAAATTATTATGGTGAAATTAGTCAAACACAATTTTCTTCAAACATTTGCGAATTGTATCGGGCAATAAAATATTAAAAAGTGAAGCTGATACTTTTTTATAAATAAAACCTCAAAATTTGCACCTTTTTTCCATTTTAAAGTCATCCATAACCTAATATTTTGCCTTTTACACATGATTATGTTTGTTTTAATTTCTCAGGAGGTCTATTGAAAATTCAAATTGCGGTCAGAAATCGTCACGATACACCAGAAGATCGAAAACTTATGAAGTCGATTAATTGTAAGACCGGATGTCATTTTCTTATGGACTGTGCTTATTAAGATGACAAAACTCGATCTATTGTACTTAAGCAGAGACTTATTCCTGTTCTTTCTCCGAAGAAAAACAGAAAAATACCTTGAAAATATGATACTTAATTTTACAAACATCGCAATGAAGTCGAGCGTGTTTTCTTCGTGTTAAGCACTTTCATAAAGTTTTTGCTCGCTATTATAAACTTGACATTATCTATTTTCCTTCAGTCGGCTAATAAGTTTGTTTACTCTAGGGTCATCCTTTTTAATATGATTAATATTTTTAAATAAACTCTCTACTGCAATATGACTATGAGCATGTTTCTGCCCGATCTCGTCGGGGTTCAGGTTATTTGGATTATTTAACTCGCTTTGTGTTACAAATATATCAGCCCGATTCAACAGTGCACCCTCTCTTGGCACAGTTACTCTTGCAATGTCAGAGTTTTTCAAAGCACTAGACCATAATTCATTAGAGGTTGAAAGTTTTTGCTCAGCTGCTTTTATTTTTTCATCCCACTTACTATTCGTGTTTTTATCAACTTCTTGATATTTTGCCCTTGTTTCATCTTTTTGCTTTTGATGCTCTGCTTTTATCTCATCTATTTCTTTTTGATATTTTAATTTTATTTTTTTTATTTCATCTTCCTGCAATTTTTGTATTTTATTTATTTCTGCTTGTAGACTTGCTTGTATTGCATCCATTTCATTTTTCTGATCGGCTTGTATTTTATTTACTTCTTGTTGCTTTAATTCTTGATTTTTTGATATATCTGCTTTTAATTCATTAATCTTCGATTCGTACTTATTTTTTATATCTTTATATAATTTTTTAGCATTGTCCGATATAAATACTGTCTGTCGCATTCTGTCCTTTAAAGGCATAAAAAACACTCCTTTATGTTTATTGTATACTTTTAATTATACAGAATACGCACTTATAAATCAATATTTTTAATAAATAATTCAATTATTTATTAAAAATATTGTCTGTTTTGTTCATTGCGTTAAATTTGGAATACGCAATATTATAAATTTTAATATAGTTTATATCCAGTTGGTCTTTCAATTCAATTTTAGGTATTTGCAATTATGAGCTTTTATTTTGATTTCGCAGGAAGTCTATAGTAAAAGGTTTAGATTTCGGTATTAGCAAATATATTTCTACACTTCAGCGGCAATATAAATGTTTTTTTTGCTCTTTGAATATCTCTTTAAATCCATTATAAATATCTTTGCCCATATTTATATAACCAATTTAGCCATTTAAAGCTCTCTTTTTTCACTTTGAAAACGCTCCTCTTCTTATCCATAAAAATAAAATAAATTATTTATTTTTCAGATAAGCCCTAATTGAATCAAACATACTAAACTCAATGTTAAAAAGGTTTTGATTATCCCCAAATGACAAATCTGCAAAGCACGATGCGGAAGTATCATCAGGTGTAGACCAAGATGTACTAAAATTTAAGCATCAGGAAGTTTATTTTAAACTTTCTAGAAAGACCTGTAATTGTTGACTAAGCGACGTGTTAGTATTTGTGTGATTATTTAGAAGTTGAGATGGGGAAACATATCTGCTGGGGAAGTCAGTTCCCTCATTGTTGTTTATTGGTACAGTTTGCGTTTGATCCGGAAGCCCGGCAGGCCGACGGGTGTAGTTGAACGGAACTCTTATAGACCAATTTTTAGCATAAGCATAATTATTACCAACATTTCCAAATAGGTTAAGAGATTTAATGCTTTCATGACGGGACATTCGGTCGAGCGACTGAACACCCTTATAACCCAATTTTTGGAAATGCTCGATTATCCTAGATTCGCAATACCCTGTAAATTTTTTAAGTACAGAGTAATTAATATATATAGTATCGTCTTTTTTTACATATCCTGTTACTATCGGGAGGATTTGTTTGTCTGTCTCTTTCGAAGGATTTGCTTCTAAACTATCGAGTTTCTTCAACATATCAGGAAAAAGTTTTTTCTTAGCCCCATATTCTTCTTTTTTATTAATCATATTCTTATAAATAGCAATTAATTTTTCCTGTGAATCTTTGCTCAATTTAGAAAATAATTCATGCTCGGCCTTCTTACCCTTTAACCAATCTGGCCCATCGGCTTTGACAAAGCTAACAAATGACAACATACAACCTAAAGACATTATAGATATACTCATAATTTTGTTAAAAAGTTTTTTCATATTTACATCCTCCTTTTATATTATAATACTATTAAAGTTTAATTAATGTCAAGTGTGGATTTCATGATATATTATTTTATTTAAAACTTTTCTGAAAAATAAAATAAATTATTTATTTTAGCCAAAACATAGAAGAAGCAAGATA
>CAQJOC010000038.1 GCA_948815685.1 uncultured Eubacteriales bacterium
CTTTTGGATCCCCTTTTTTACTCCTCCATTTGCACTTTGGTGAACTTTTATAAAAGCCAAGTCAATCATTAAATTTTCAAAGTCTACATCGCCGGGAACTCCTTCATCTCGCAATTTTGTAAACCTAGAATACACTAAGTGAGAACTTTTTCAAATTTTATCTTTTTGTAAATTCTTCAGCTAATATTACTAAATTTTTCATTAGCATAGCAATTGTCATCGGCCCGACACCACCTGGTACCGGGGTTATAAATTTTGCTTTGCCGATGATTTTATCAAAGTCTACGTCCCCGCAAAGTTTCCCGCTTGACAATCTGTTTATTCCAACATCTACAACTATAGAATCTTCTTTTACCATATCTTCGGTAATTAATCCGGGTCTGCCAACTGCAGAAATTAAAATATCGGCTTGCTTACAAAAGGCTTTAAGATTTTCGGTTTTGCTGTGACAAACTGTTATGGTAGCGTTTTCATTAAGCAACATAAGAGAAAGGGGTTTTCCAACTATGTTGCTTCTCCCAACAATCGTACAGGCTTTTCCCTCAATTTTAATATTGTTTTCTTTTAAAAGTTCAATAATTCCGGCAGGTGTGCAAGGAAAAATTTTTGCTCTTCCTGAACTGATTTTCCCGATGTTAATCTCGTTGAAACAGTCCACATCCTTTGCTGGAGAAATACTTTCGGCTACTATCAAAGGGTCAATATGCTTCGGCAAAGGAAGCTGAGTTAATATTCCATGAATCTCTTTATTTCCATTTAAATCTGAAATAAATTCTAAAAGTTCTTCTTGCGTGATGTCAGATTTAAAAGCATATTCCGCGGAATAGATACCAATTTCCTCGCATGCCTTTTTTTTATTTTTTACATAAATTTTAGAAGCAGGGTCATCTCCTACAATTATTACTGCTAATGCCGGAACAATTCCATTTTTTCTTAATTTATCAACTTTATTTTTTAATTGTGATTTTACTTTTTCAGAAAAGGCTTTACCATCAAGTAACAACTAAATCTCTCCTATTTTTCGCTTATTATAACAAAAATATATTTGTGTGAAAAGAGATAAAATTTAACTTTTTAAGGAGATATAGATTTTATAATTAAGCTGTTACCTTCTCAGTAGTGTACAGCGTTATGAAGTGAATTAAGAAATCTTGCGTGTGCAATTTATAAAACATTGAAATAAAAAATGTTTTATAGTGTGTATAAACACGAGAAATTATATGGATATCGTCAAAAATTTAACAGATGATTCGTAATATTGATTAAAATATATACAATAAATAACACAAGAAAAGATTCCACAAACGACAGTACTTTTTTGGAATATTGATAGTAAGATCTCCTGCAAGAAATATAGAAGTGAAAAACAATTAAGAGAGTTTCTACCTATTTTTAAGGAAACACCTAACAAAAATTATATATCGATAATACCTCATTAAATTTTTAAAGAGATTATATAAAAAATTCATATAAATATTTATTGATTACCAAAAATAATAACTTTTTTATTTATTTCTATTTCCAAATATTACTTTCTTTCTGACTTGCTCGACTGTGCTATACGTTTTTTTAGTATATTACTTGTTTTCTATTTAAAATACAAAATTAAAAAGCCTAAGATACAAAAATCACCTATAAAGGTAACACTGTGAAATGAAAAAATTAGGCTTTATTATTTTTTATTATTCTTTTAACTTAACACATTTGGTCTATTATATAGATTCTATATACCCAATGTTACCTAAATAATCGACAGTATTCCAATTTTCCCATTCACCAAGTTTTAATAGATTTGCATCCGGTGGAATAGTTAATATTATTTCTGATTTCGTGCTTGGACGAGAATAAAGATTTAATGTTTTTGGAGTAGAAATAATTTGTGGAGTCTTGGGAGTTATTAAAGGGATAGAGAAAAACTCAGTTAACGACATTGCGATATTTTCCGCAATATTTTCTATATTTTCCCTTACCCATGCGGCATCTTCATAATTATCATGTTGAGCTATTTCCAATAAAACAGATGGAGCGCTTGTATCTTTTAGTTCCACGAGTAAATCATTGGGGATTTGATTTACTTTATCGGGAATAGGATAAATCTCTTTAAAATTTTGATATATCATTTTAGAAGCTCGATAACTTTCCGGATTACCTGGTGTATAATAAATATTTGCACCTCGTGTTTGTCCGGATAAATCTCCTTTTTTTTCACCTGTATGAATAGCTAAGTGAAGATCGTAAATTTCTTTATTTGACTGATTTATTGCATTTGAAACGGGCTTATTGGGGTTATTTCTTAAATAATTTATACCTGATGAATTAAGATAGGGGACCAATTCATCTACGATTAAGTTCATATAATATTCTTCATTTCCTCCATCGGCATAATGATTTGTTTCTTGAGTAGATGGGCTTAAATATATAATTGGCAAAAAAATCACTCCGTCCAAAGTTTATTAAAACCTGTTCACACAAAATTTATCTTATCTACAAAAAATTATAATATAAGCCACCCCCAAATTTTAAGCACTGCATAGATATTTTTTCAGCAAAGTAAGTTTTACAGTTTAAAGATGGGGTAACTTTACCCTAAATTTTTAGTGCGAACTCAACCCAGGTATTTAATTTATATGAAAATTTATCCGTAAACATTACTTATAAATCGCACATTTAATAGGTAAGTATGTTTGCTATAATCAATGATTTAGAGTAAACCTACTGCGAAATTAAAATATAATTCTTGTTTAATCGATTTTGAACATAAGCCTATCTTTAAAATTTCACATTTTTGCTGAGTTATTTTCAAAATTCTGATTTTTGAATGATTGGAAATTTTATTTTTTATAAACTTGAAATTTAACACAACTTTGATTTTGCAAGGGGTTTAGTCTAGAAATGAGACAAATGCCGAGAGTAACTAAACAGGTAAGCTGACAAAAAATAAAATAGAAAATTTGGGACAAATTTTTCGATTTAAATTATTTTATTATTATATAATTAAAAATATATTTACAAAACTTATTGGAATTTTATATATATCATTTGTGCGGTGTTTCTTATATGCTATCAAAGCTAAAAACAAATTGACAGGTGTTTGAGTATAATGTTATTATAGATTTAAAAATTGTTATATAAATCTAAATAATATTAAATTAATTGTATTTTTTATATTAATTTAATTCAATTAAGTTTTAAATATTTATAAAAATAAAAATATACCTTTTGACGTTGAAGGAGGGGATATTTTATGAAAAAATATAAAGTAGGCATCCTCGGTGCCACAGGAATGGTAGGACAGAGATTTGTTTCTCTGCTGGAGAATCACCCTTGGTTTGAAATTAATGTTTTGGCGGCGAGTAAAAGGTCCGCAGGAAAGGCATATACAGAGGCTGTAGGGGAAAAATGGTCAATGGATACGGAAATTCCCGAAAAAATAAGTAATATGATTTTAATGGACGCTTCTGAAGATGCTAAAAAGATTGCTTCTATGGTTGATTTTATATTTTGTGCAGTAGGTATGGAAAAAGAAGAAATCAAAGAATTGGAAACTGTTTATGCAAAACTTGAATGCCCTGTAATATCAAATAATGGTGCCCATAGAGATACGCCTGATGTTCCAATGATTATTCCGGAGATTAATCCTGAACATTCAGAAATTATTCATGCACAAAGGAAAAGACTCGGAACAAAAAAAGGATTTATTGCAGTCAAATCTAACTGTTCTTTGCAGTGCTATATTCCGGCTGCATATCCTCTTATGGATTTGGGAATTACAAAAATTTTGGTTTGTACATATCAAGCCGTTTCAGGTGCGGGAAAAACTCTTTCAGAATGGGCAGAAATGAATGACAATATAATTCCGTTTATATCGGGAGAGGAAGAAAAATCCGAAATTGAGCCACTTAAAATTTTAGGTAAAATTGATAATGATAGAATAATCCCGGCAAATTTTTTATCAATTACATCCCAATGCATTAGAGTCCCCGTCAGTAATGGTCATACGGCGGCAGTATTTATGTCATTTGAAAAAGAAGTTCCTTTGGATAATATAATAAACAGATGGGAAAATTATTCTGCTTATAGCCAAAAATTAGGTCTTCCGAGTTCTCCTAAAAAATTTTTATATTATTTTAAAGAGGAGGACAGACCTCAAATACGGAAAGATTTAAAATTGGAATCGGGAATGGCTGTGGCAATAGGAAGACTTCGCGAAGATAAACATTATAATATAAAATTCGTATGTATGTCTCATAATACAATAAGAGGGGCAGCCGGAGGAGCTATATTAATGGCGGAATTGCTTTGTCATGAAGGGTATATTTGATTTATATATAAATTTTATGTAGAATCAGAAATACTTAATAAAAAATTATAAAGCAATTTTCAGGAGGCATAACATGAAAAATATACTGTTTAAAGGTTCAGGAGTTGCACTTGTAACACCTATGGATACATATGGAAATGTAAATTACAGTGTCTTAGGTGAACTTATTGAGTTTCAAATTCAAAATAAGACAGATGCAATAATTATTTGTGGAACAACGGGAGAATCTGCCACTCTTTCTGAGGAAGAACAATATAAAATAATAAAATATACGGTTGAAAGAGTGAAAAATCGTATACCTGTGATAGCCGGAACAGGAAGTAATAATACAATATCAGCAGTTAAAAAATCTAAAACCGCACAAGATTTAGGGGCAGACGGAGTCCTTGTAGTAACACCATATTACAATAAAACGTCACAAAGGGGAATTATAGAACATTACGATTTGATATCGAAAAATATAGATATTCCGATAATAGTCTATAATGTCCCTTCCCGGACAGGATGCTGTATAAATCCAGAGACTTATGTAGAACTTGCCAAAAGACCCAATATAGTTGCAGTGAAAGAGGCCAGTGGAAATATTTCAGCAGTTGCTAAAACAGTTGCATTATGTAAAGATGAACTTATGGTTTATTCAGGAAACGATGACCAGATTATTCCGGTTTTATCTTTGGGAGGAATAGGCGTTATTTCTGTTATTGCAAATATTTGTCCTGAAGAAACTCATAATATTGTTGCGGAATATCTCCGAGGCAATACATCACAAAGCAGAGAACTTCAACTTAAATTTATAAATTTGATAGAAGCTTTATTTTCTGATGTAAATCCCATTCCTGTTAAAGAAGCGATGAATTTAATAGGATTTCCTTGTGGAAAATGCCGCTTGCCACTAATTTCTATGGAAGAAAAATTGCAAGAAAAGTTGAAAATTTGTATGCGTGAAAATTCACTTTTAGATTATTAAGTCAAAGAACAGGAGGTATAGAGGGACTGCTTTCGGGCATACCTCTTAAATAAAATGAAGTTAGTGGTTTGTGGTTGTAGCGGATGTATGGGAAGAATGGTTGTGAAAGCAGCGGAAAAACACGAAGATATTGAAGTTGTAGGAGGTATAGATTTAGAAAAATGTACGGAATTTGGATTTCCTGTTGTTGATTCGGCAGAAAACCTTACGATTAAACCGGAGGTAATAATAGATTTTTCCAACCCAAGAGCTCTTACATCTTTGTTATCATATGCTAAAAATAATAAAATCCCTTTGGTTTTATGTACAACAGGTCTAGATGAGACACAAGTTGAGCAAATTAAAGAAAATTCACAAATAATTCCGATATTTTTTTCTGGTAATATGTCATTAGGTATAAATATATTGCTTAAACTTGTAAAAGAAGCTGCTGCTGTATTAAAGAATGATTTTGATATAGAGATTATTGAGAAACACCATAACCGAAAAATAGATGCTCCCAGCGGAACAGCTTTTATGCTTGCGGATGAAATTTCAGACACACTTAAAAATCAAGTTTGGTATTCTTATGACAGGCATTCCCGAAGAAAACCACGCGACAAAAATGAGATAGGAATACATTCGATACGAGGAGGAAATATAGTCGGAGACCATGAAGTTATCTTTGCGGGAAAAAATGAAGTTATAACACTTTCGCATCATGCACAGTCAAGAGAAATATTTGCTGACGGAGCTATAAAAGCGGCAAGATTTTTATGTGATAAAGGTGCAGGATTATATTGTATGGATGATATATTGGGCTAAAATATAAAGAGGAAGATATTTTAGCTTAATGGATTTGGGAAATAAAAAGTTAAGGGGAATTTTACCTAAAGGTGTAAATGATTGGTAAGTAAATTGATAAGTAAATTTATAAATAAACAGGTTCTTTGTAATAAACAAAACATAAAATTTCTATTGTCCCAATTCAATATTTACAACACAATAAGCTAAACTTTGTTTTTAACCAATGTAAGATAAGATGATTATAAAAGTTAGATAAAAATAAATAAAAAGAGCAAATGAAGAAAATAAAATGGACTGTTAAAGATAGGAGATGAAATTGTGAGTAGGAGAAAAAGCAGAGAGCAAGCATTTATATTTCTTTTTCAAAATTCTTTTACCAAGGAAGATATAGATAAAATAGCAGAGACCGCTAAAATGGCCGAAGATACTAAAATAGATGATTTTACTATCGAACTATTCAGAGGTGTGGTCAAAAATAGAGAAAAAATACATTTATACATAGAAAGAAACTTGCGGGGATGGAAAATAAACAGAATTTCCAGAGTTGCAATGGCAATAATGGAAATATCTGTTTATGAAATGTTATTTGAAAAAAGTGTTCCGGTTGAGGTATCAATAAACGAAGCGGTAGAGCTTGCCAAAAAATACGGAAATAAAGATGAATCAGCATATATAAACGGTGTACTTGGTTCAATAAATAAAGAGATAATAAAAGAAAGACAAAGTTTAGAGGGAAACTAAGCTGAGAAGGGATTTTATGCTGGAAAACAGGATATTGACCGTTTCGCAGATAAATTCTTATATAAAATTACTGCTTGATGGTGATAAAAATTTAAAAAACATTCTAGTCTCTGGAGAAATTTCTGATTTTAGATTGAATTATTTATCAGGACATATTTATTTTTCATTAAAAGATGAAGGCAATACAGTGAAAGCTGTAATGTTTAACTCCGGGCTTAAGAGATTGAGATTTAATCCGGAAGATGGGATGAAAGTTATCGTCCGCGGAACGGTATCTGCTTATGAAGTATCCGGACAATATCAGATTTATGTCGGTGATATGCAGCCTATTGGAGAGGGGTTTTCTCATTTACAGGTTGAAAAAATAAAAAAGAAACTGGAAAAAGAGGGACTTTTCGATAAAGAAAGAAAAAGAGCAATTCCTAAATATCCAAAGGTCATTGGAGTAATAACGTCTTTGTCGGGTGCGGTTTTACATGATATAAAATGCGTAATAAAACGAAGATATCCGATTTGTCGCTTAGAGATTTCTCCTGTTAGTGTTCAGGGAGAAAAATCAGAACAAGAGATAATTGACGCAATAAACGAATTTAACTCACAAAAATATAAGCCTGATGTTGTTATATTAGCTCGAGGCGGAGGAGCTGCAGAAGATTTAAGTGTTTTTAATAAAGAAAGTTTGGCAAGAGCTGTTGCAAATTTGAGTATACCCGTTATTTCAGCAATAGGGCATGAAACAGATTGGACAATATGCGATTGTGTCGCTGATATGCGTGCTCCCACACCATCTGCCGCAGCAGAATTGGCGGCCCCGGATAAAAAAGAAATTTTTAGTATTTTAAGTATTTTTGAGGGAAAAATCAATCTGTTATTCAATGAAACGCTGAATGAAAAAAAGAATGAACTGGAATATTTATCCGGAAAAATAAAAGCAAATTCACCACAAGAAAAAATTCATTTTTATCGTGAAAGAATTAACATAACTCAAATTAAGTTAAAATATGAATTAAAGAAAATATTTAATGTAATTACAATTAATTTAAAAAAATTAGAGTCTCAGCTTGAATCGGTGAATCCTTTAAATTCATTTTTTAAGGGATATGTTTTTTTATGTAATGAAGAAAAGAGACCTTTTAAAATTTCCGACGCAAGAGAGGGACAGATTCTTAAGCTTCAATGTATAGATGGATATATTGATGTAGCTGTAAAAAAGATTGGGAGTGTAAAAAGTGGAGAATGATATAAATTTTGAATACGCTATTGAAACACTTGAGGGAATAGTAAATCGTCTTGAAGTGGGTAAAGAAAGTCTAGAAGGGACAATAAGGCTTTATAAAGAGGGAAAGAAACTTATTGACATATGCAGAAATAAATTGAATGAAGCTGAAAGAACTATGGAGGACGGAAATGACATCAAATGATATGGCATATACAGATGAAAAAATAAAAACAATGCGAACTAAAATAAATTTTAGATTAAATGAATATTTTTCAAACTACCCAAATGTGGAAAAAGAGCTTTTGGAAGCAATTAGGTATAGTGTAATGTCGGGTGGAAAAAGATTAAGGCCTTGTTTGTTAATTATGTTTTACGAACTTTGTGGAGGGAAATCAGAGAAGATATACGACGTGGCATGTGCAGTAGAGATGGTACATACATATTCGCTGATTCACGATGACCTCCCATGTATGGATAATGATGAATTTAGGAGAGGGAGAAAAAGCACACATATTGTTTACGGAGAACCTTTGGCCTTATTGGCAGGAGATGCTCTTTTAAGCGAAAGCTTTAAAATCTTATCTGAAGAGAAACTTTCTGAGGAATTTGGGGAAAAAGAGCTTATAAAAGGGATTAGAGTTTTATCCGAAATGGCAGGCACAAGTGGTATGATATCAGGACAGGCTGAAGATATAGATATAGCTAAAAATATTTATATAAAAGAGGAAAAATTACTTAACATATATGAAAAGAAAACAGCTGCTTTGTTTTCGGCAGCAGCAAAAATTGGAGCGATATGTGCGGAGGCGGAAAATAAATCAGTAAATTTATCGGCAAAATTTGGCCAGCTTTTTGGTATGGCATTTCAAATTTTCGACGATATAATTGATTTAAAGAAAGATAAGGATAAGAAAATCACATACGTGTCATTGTCCGGAATAGAAAAATCTAAAAACCTAGTAAGAAAATATTTGGATAAAGCTGTGAATTTGCTTCAAGAATTCGATGGTGATAGTGAATATCTTAAAAAACTTCTTGAAATTACGTTTAATAATTTCAGTTAACATATAAGTAATTTTTATTTTTGCGTATTTTTATTAATTAGACTTTCCACGAAATCAAAATAAATGAAAAATCGCACAAAGGTTATATAGTGACAAATAAATTGCCAAATTTTCAAATAAATTAATATGAATATTTATTAATTGTCAAGAATTTTATGGTTATGTAATTAAAAAAGATAT
>CAQJOC010000039.1:0-1473 GCA_948815685.1 uncultured Eubacteriales bacterium
AGAATTTAGTTTTTAAAAACTCCCAAAAAACTTTTTAAAATACTGAAATTTTTATGTCAAACTTTTAATTGATCAATATTTTTTCGTATCTACCAATTATCTCACTTTAGTTCTTTTTGATTTTTTTAGGCAAGGCCTATATAGTACAAAGATAATTTATAAAATTTTAACAAATAACTTATGGTCGGTCGTCGAAAACTAACTCAGGTAGTTTTGCCGTGATAGAGCTATTGTCCGTCGTTGTGTTCTTAAGTTTTTCTTGCGACTTTAGCCTTGTTTTTTAATTCTGCATACCAGGTTTGTCTTTCGAACTTGATTCTACGTTTGATTCAGTAGGTACAATTACTAATGCTTGCATTCCCATTTCTTTATATCTACGCTTTAAAAGAGACTTTGGAATAGAGACTCTAGGAACTTTTTTCAAAGAATCATTGACAATATAAGAATGTTTACTGTATCCAATCAATAATATGCAGTGTTCACTAGAAAGCCATGTAAAAATATCACCAATTTTAAGTTTAGAGTTTTTGTTAACAAACGAAACTTTCCATTTGTATGTGGGCTTGGGCTGTACCATGCCCATTGTGGCATATATAATTACAGGATAATCTTTACTTATGTAATTTGTGCAAAGCTCATCGATATCTACGCCGGTTACGTTCATAAGTTTATGCTTTTGTGTGTCTAACACCTTATTTAGAGCATCAAAAAGTACCGGAGCATAACAGCCGAATCCACAATTAAGGCCTTTTGGCTTTCGTGCATTTCCAACATAAGCAGAATTTGGATCTGCAGCATGTATCATTCCATCTCTTTGGTAATTCCAATCTTTATGCAATAAGATATTATCATAAAAATATTCTTCGGAAATATCATATCCCCAAAATTTAAGAAGCATTGCAGAGGCAACTGATTCACAACCTGAAACTAATTTGTCTTGGTTAATGTAATCTACGTTATCAATAATATACGATTCACAATTTTTTTCTATTTCGTCCGCAAACACGCCATTAAAAATTAAAATTAAAAATAAAAAAAAGAATGTGAAATAATATTTTATATTTTTCATAACATCGGCTCTCCTTTATAAATGCATCATATACTATATTGGATTAAAATTCAACAATTTATATAAACGATAATTAAGAAAACGCTGAACAAAAGATATCTGTAAAATTTAAATAAGATTTGTAAGTTCATTTTTAATTATATAACAATAAAACACTTAATCGCTATACTATTTTTTGATGTATTACCTTAAATCATGTTCGCCAGTATGGGTATATGTTTAATGTTAAATATGTGATATAATTTAAGGAGTAAAAGTTATTTAAAGAAAAGGATGTAGTGACTATGAATAATAAAAAAATTTATATTTTATTTTTATTAATGCTATGCTCATTAAGCTTAATTTTTATGAATAAGCAATATATTGTGTCATTTTATAATGACTATGTAAAAAAGTTTTTATCA
>CAQJOC010000039.1:1496-1746 GCA_948815685.1 uncultured Eubacteriales bacterium
TTCCAGTTTAGATATTGATAACAAAAAAGATAGCTATTTTGAGGACGAAAATTTTCAAAAAAATAGCATATATACCATAAATAACGGAAGTAACTATGTTAAATCAGGCAATTATACATATTATCGTGAATATAAAAAAGATAATTTTAATGAAACTGGGTTAGGGGGTTCATATTCATTTATTGAAAATTCTGCAAAAAAGATGGTAAGAATCAATGAATATGGAGAAAGAGAGGAATTATTTGAAGAT
>CAQJOC010000039.1:1768-9239 GCA_948815685.1 uncultured Eubacteriales bacterium
ATATTTATTTTGGGCGAAAGAATGTACCTTAAAGAATATGATTCAACCAGTAAATATGGGCAATTATACTCTGTTAATTTTTTCGGCAATAATAAAAAGAATTATGAAAAAGGTAAATTTGAGTACATTGATGAAAAAAATAAAAAAATAATTTACTCAACAGAGGAAAACATCGTGGTTATAAATAATTTAGACGAAGTGGAATTAGTAATTCCGGATAGTCAATTTATATGTTATGACCAAGAAGATACAACCATATATTTTCAAGACAGCTTTCTGTTTGGTAATGATAAAATTCAGATAAACTCAATAACTATAAACGGAAGTAATAAAAAAGAATTAAAATCAATTTCTTCCACTGGTGAATATCGGGCAATGCTATATATAGTAAATACACAAATAAAAGGTGAATATGTTTACATATCTTACGGTTCATTTGAGGGAACTGTGCGATATTATCAGGGCTCAATAGCGAGAATGAAAAAAGACGGAAAAGATTTTGAAGTGCTTACAGAAACGAACAATGAAGACTTTCTTGTAATTGAAAAAGATGGGAAAGATTATTTGATTTTTGATAGTAGCACTATAGCTTCCAGCGGAGGAATAGATGTATGTTCCATGGATTTAAGCAATAAAGAAATCGTAAAAACAAACGAGTTTGAGTCTAGATGTATAAATGTACCATTTGTGGAATACAAGGATTCCGAAGATACCTTATCTGATAAAGGATACACCGTAACTGTTAGTGTATATACAGATAACAAGGGAAATAAAAAGTTATTAATTAATGACAATGATTTTGAAGAAATAAATACAAATTTATATAATAAAGATGAAGGCTATCGGGACATAGTAGATATAGAATATGTTAATGATTCAGTTTATTTTTCCATAGAGGAAGGAATAAGAGATGAAAAAAATGATGTTGGATGGAGATATTCGTATAAAAGGGTAAAAACAAATGTTTATCAGAAAGACTTAAAGACATCTCAGATTAAAATGATAAATTCTTACTAAAACAAATAATTTTTTCTATTTTTTCTGACAAGCCTTAATTAATTTAATTGTACAAGTAAAGATTTCTTATCCAACTGTTTAAATTTGTGAAAGATTTTTATCTGTTAAAATAACTATAATATTTTAAATTTATTTAGTCTAGCTTAATTTCTTCCTTTATCCCAATATCTTCAAGGCAATCATACACGGCGGAGGCCAAACAAATGCCATTTTCCTCTTTATCCTCAAAAGATGCATTTAAAATTTTTTTATCCCCAAGCTCATTTTTTTCTCTTTCGCTAATAAGCCTTTTTGCCTCATCCAGAGCCTCTTCATAGGTTAAATTTACAATATCATAAAACTGCTCATACCTATCTTCGCGATAAAAAATAATCGGTAAATCCATTTTACCTATATGCAGTTTGTCGGAATAAAATTCACATCTATCTGTTTCTTTGGTTTTGCCCCAAAGTCCGAATGGTATTTCAAGTCCAAAAATTTTTATTCGGTATTTCTTTTTAATTTTACCCGTATCCATAGCCTTTTCTTGAGAAAGTTTTACGCTTTCTTCAATAGTCCTTCTTGTATAAGCATATACTTTTCCATCAGAATGTACAAAAGAGCTTGCACCTGATAGGTCTTCGACTATTCCGCTTATCAGAAGTTGACCTTTTAAAACCGCGTCGCCTGAACGTACTGCCGGAGTCCCCTTGTAAGTTTCTATGCGGTCTATTTTTCCGTCACATACCGCTTTTATATCACATGGGGCACTTTCATGTGCGAGTTCAGGGGCTTTTATTTTTTCTTTAATCAGAATGTCTGCATGACTTCCCTTAATATTTACAGATATCCAGGCAATTTCAGGTAATTTTAGCATTGCCTCTTGACGCACCATAGGTATATTTATTCTTTTTTTTAATGACCCTCCAAAAATTCCCAATTCATTCATTACTTCTAAAATTTTTTCAGAAGATATATTTGAATTTCCACTGACATCGACGCTCCATATATAAGAAGAAAAAGCATACAAAATCATACCAAAAAGCAAAAGTCCGACAAAAATCCCTTTCCGTTTTTTATATTTTTTTGTTTTAAACGGAAATCCGAATTTTTCTGCAACTTTTATTTTGCATCCGCAATTTTTCGCGAGTTTTCTAAGCAAAAAATATTCCTTTGCGACAACCTCTCCTTCTATTCCGTTTTTAAGTTTTCTCATATTACGCATACTTATTTTGTTGCGAACAGCAAGATTTACAAATCTTTCGGGAAATCCGTCCGTTAAATGAAATCTTACACATCCAAACAGCCATCTTATTATCTTAACAAGCAATATTTATCACCTTAAGTTATAAATTCCACAGACATTATAAGCCCTTGTACAATAAGAGAATCAGGGGTTAAGCATTTAATTTTCAAATTTCTTCCACAAAACGAAACAGACATTCCTTTAACGCTTATCCGAACTGTATTTTCATCGTACTGAAGTATGCATTTGCATCCTTCTATAATTGCTTCCTTATTTCCGTTTATTTCAAAATGAACAGGATTCATCATTGAATAAAGAGGCGATTGTTTTATACCCATAAATATTTTAGCTCGTTCTCTGAAGCCTTTCTTTTTAATGCGTTTATTTTCAAATTCCTTCAAACAAAACCACCTGATTTCTCCAAAAAAGGCAACTCTAAAAATAAATATGCAATGTTGGCTATAAAAATAACATCAGCGTAATATTATTTAAATGAGGTGCTTCAAATGCTTTCTGTTTTTCGTTTATATTCCCCTTTTTACTCGATGGGCGTTTATTATTTAAAAAAACTTTTTGCTTTATCAGCATTTTTTTTCGCATTTATAATCTTAATTTTAAAGCATGATACTTATTTTTTAGGAATAAAAAACGGCTTTTCATTTTGTACCGGGATTTTGATTCCTTCACTTTTTCCATTTATGTTTTTATCTTCATTTATGGTAAGATCAAAAATTGCTGTTTCAATAGGTAAATTATTTTCTTTTTTTACAAAACCTTTATTTTATCTCCCCGGATATACGGCTCCTGCGATGATTTTAGGTTTAACGGGGGGATATCCAACAGGTGCAAAAACAGTAAAATCTCTTCTCGAAGAAAATTTAATAAATCAAGAACAGGCAAATCGTATGATGTATTTTAATGTTGGAGCAGGGCCTGCATTTATAATAGGAGCTGTTGGGAAAGTTCTTCTTAAAAGTGAAAAGATTGGAGTTATCATCTTTATCTGTCAAATTATTTTCTCTATTTTGTTGGGGATTTTTTTAGGATTTTATTCAAGAATCACTAAAAAAGAATTTTATGAAGTTTCTATTAGAAAAAGCGAAAATTCTAAAATCAGGTTTTCCAATTCTCTGATTGAATCATGCCAAGATGCTGTAAATTCTACAATAAATATGTGTTCTCCGGTAATTCTTTTTTATGCGTTTATATCTATAATTAATTCTTTTAACTTAGAAAAATTTATAAATTTACCTATTTTTGAACATATAGCAAAACTTTTTATTCCTATACTTTTAGAAGTGAATTCTTCATGTAATTTAATAGCTCATGAATTTTACTCTCCCACACTTATTGCATTTGCTATAGGCTGGGGAGGACTTTGTGTACATTTGCAAATCATCTCTGTTTTGAACTTAGAAAAAAATTTTAAATTTTTAAATTTTATGATTTTTAGATTAATTCAGGGACTAGGTGCTGCGGGATTAGTACATTTTGTTATTTCTAAAATGGGAATATCAGTTCAAACTGTCCAACAAATCAGTAATAACTCAGTGTCTCCGGCCTTGTCAACCAGTTTACAAGGAAGTTTTGCTTTAATTTTGGTGTGTCTCTATTTTATAAACAATACGCTTCAAATTAAAACTTGTATCCGGAAATATAGTTAAGGGGAAATACATCACAAAAATTATATAGCGACAATTCATAGTTGAATTTTTAAACAAATTATATAATGTTTCAAGTTGAGTTTGCAGGGAGTCTAGGCCTTGTCTGAAAAATAAAATAAACTATATATTTTAGCCAGTTAATAAATAACCCAAAGAAAATGAATGCAGAGGCAGAAGAGTTGAGACTTTTAAAATTCATCAAAAACATTTTAACTTACTAAAATTTTTATAACAAAATTACAACAAGATCATATTTTTTCGTATCTATCAATTCTTCCAATTTAGCTATTTTTTATTTTTCAGACAAGGCCTAATAAAAAAACGCAAAATATCCGGAAAAACGTTCTTATTTTTTAGAATTTACATTTTTAAAGTTGTTTCACTATAACTATCCTTTTTCAGGTTGTAGTTTGTTTTATTTTTCAGACAAGCTCTAAAATAGGAATATAGGTTTTTAAAAGCCAATTATGATATTATCCAATAAGGCTATAATACTGTACAATACCCTCAACAACTGCTTTAGAAAGTGATTTTAGTTTATCATCTGTAGATAAAAACTCTCTATAATCTTGTTCATTACTTAGATACGCATGCTCAACCAATATTGAGGGAATATTTTTCATTATGCCATGCCTAATAATTCCGTACCAATCGGTAGTATCTCCGTTTAAATAAGTCGACTCATCCGTAGAAAGTCTTCGCAAAAGACCATTTATATTTTGAGCTTGACCTAATATGGTATCTTCTGTTTGAATTTGTAAGCCAATTTTATTTAATTCTTTTAAGATATTTTTAGCTAAATTTTCTTCTATTTCATATTTGTCGTTAAAATTAGAACTTGTTACCAATACCATTGAACCTCTATAATCATGGTCATTTGAAGGTGAGGCATTATTATGCAAAGATATTACTATATCAGCATTAAACTTTATACCTAAATCAATTCTTTCAGCTAAAGTTGGATTATCAAATTCATTGCGTGTTAAATAAATTTTTACTTTTTCTCCATTTTCAGTTTCATATTTAGATAGCTCATCTTTTATAAATAAAGCTATTTTATAGTTTAAATCCTTTTCTTTGACAATTTGCCCATCGTACTCATGACAACAACCGGGATTATTACCTCCATGACCCGGGTCAAAAACAATCTTTAGAGAATAGACATTGTTTATAAAAAATCCTATAAAAAAACTTATTATGGTTAAATTTTTAAAAATATTTTTCATTAATCGAATATCCTTTCTATGGATAGCTATAATACCATCCAAAATATTTTTTATATTTTATTATCTAAGCCATATAAACTATACTAACCTAGTATATATATTTTATACCAATAATTGCAATTTGTCAATCTATCATGAGTATATGTTTACGAAAATCAATATTAGGTCTTCTGCAAAATCAACTTGAAACATTAAGAAACTGATATTTTTTATAAATAGAATCCCCAAAAATTGCTAATTCTTTCCATTCTATAGTCATCCATAACCCAATATTTTGCCTTTTACTTATTAGTATGTTTTGATTTCGCAAGAGGTCTATTGTAATGGAAGTTAGTGTTGATATCACTTTTTTATTCTCTCTTCTGCTGTACTTAGATTATAAATTCAAGTCACTAAAAATCCCGCTTTTACCGTATTGTACTCGAAATAACCTGCCATAATCAGCAGGTGGGTGTTTTGCTCACATTTTCATACTCCCTTCTTCCGAGTAAATTACCCGGGAGGTCTGCAATCCTATGTAAGAACCAAACTCCCCTTAAATAGTTGTAGGGTTATATGAGTACAGTCCGCGAGTAAAGCAGGAAATATTTTTATTATATTAAAATTAGTCTAAAAACTAGATACTATAACCATTTAAATTATCTTTAAAAAATTTTTTTAAAATGTTCTTCAAAAATCACAGATAATTTATCCAAAATATCATCATCTTTGACCTCTTCAAAATACTTACTGTCATCTGAAATACAATTTTTAGCCTCAAATATAAAATATTTTTCCTCTTCGTCTGGGCTATCTGATTGATCTGAAAGCTCAAAATTAGGCAAAAGTGCATAAAAATCTCTGTTATTATATCTTATAAAATCCAATACCTCAAAATTCATTTCTTTTCCTTCATCATCAATAAGAGTAACAGAGCTATTCAAAACTTCTTCTTCCAATAAAATTCATCTCCTAAAATAATTATATCCAACATTATCTGCAGAGTCAATTATATTATATAGTCAACGTGGCTGAAAAAGGATAAAGAAGATAGTAAAATGGAGAAATGAGTTATTCAAAAAAATATTTAAATCTTATAAAACACCTTACTCGCAGATTTAATTTCTGTTGTTTGCAATTATGGGTTTTTATTTTGATTCTGCAGGAAGTCTATTGTCTGTCCTTAAATAAAAAACTTTCCTTTTAAGTGCGATATATTTGTATAATTTATGTTTATGTTTTATGATATTTGTTTATATTAACGATATTTAACAACAAAATTGTTGAATATCGTTTTTCTTTTTGGTATAATTGTTATAAAAATTTAATTGATGAAAAAATATCTAAAATAATATATCAAAACACACCGGGTCTTATTAAGGCAAAATATAAACACAAAGGAGCGGAAACACTTATGCAAAAAATTATAAACATAGAAAAATTAAACGATAATAAGATAGATGAAAAAAAAATAAGTTTTAAAACAATAATAAAAAAATTTACATCTGTTTTGTTATCTCTTAGCCTTATAAGCGGACTTTTACCAATAGGGATACAATCTCCTTCTGTAAAAGCTGCCGGAGGATTGACATTCCAAGAGAATACTTTTTATTTAGATGATTTCATAAAATATCAAAGGAATAAACAGAATTCTACTTTTTTTGATGACGTTTTTACTACAAGTTCTCTCACAAACTGCAACATACTTAGAAATGGTAAAAAATATCTCATATATAATGAATCAGGTACACCTCTTGAATTTAGATGCACAGTTCCGAACTCAAGTCCTTTTGAGGTAGACTTGAATGCCGTCGTTTATTTGTATATTTATGGAAAAGTAAATATATACGGTCAAGATGCAACACTTAACAACCCGGGAACCGCAGGAATAAAAGTTCCTGGCTCATCTACTTTATATATCAGAAGCTATTTAAAAGCAGCTGGCGATGTTATGATAAAAGGCGGAGATGGCACTAAGGGCTCTGATGGGCAACCCGGTAATGGAGCAACGGGCAATACAAATCCGGGATACGGAGGTAGTGGTGGAAATGGTGGAAATGGTGCCGGAGCTGGAATAGGAAGTAACGGAGCAAAAGGCGGAATTGTATCTCCGCAGTTGGACGTTGCTGCTGGGAAAGCTCCGGAAGTTAACGGAAAAATATATCTTTTCTTTGTTGGAAATCGACCAAATATTCAAGGCGGAGCCGGAAAAAGCGGAGGAAAAGGTGGCGATGGCGCGAATGGAACGAAGTGTACGGGAGGACCATTTAAATGGGAAAAAGCTGCCGGCGGCGGCGGGGGCGGTGGTGGCGGTGGTGGCGGTTACCCGGGTATGCCGGTTGGACTCGGTGGACCGGGCG
>CAQJOC010000040.1:0-7956 GCA_948815685.1 uncultured Eubacteriales bacterium
TATTGGCATTATAACGCATAATCCACTTCCTGAGTACCTCACGTGAAGATATGTCGTACTTTGCAACAACATCGTTCACACTTCCTTCCCCTCTCAACACTTCCTCCACACACATCTTTTTAAAATCTGAAGAATATGAGGTATTTTCAAAGAACGTGGCAAACGCAACAATTCCATGAATCCTGTATTTTGCAACTCATTGCTTTAATGTTGTTTTTCCTATGTTGTATTTTTCCGATAAAAAAGAATAGGATCTTCCCTCAAGGTATTTCTGTGATACTTTTGCACGGAATTCTGCTGTATGTGGTGATCTACCCGTAAAAGCACCTCCTAAGTAGATTTTCGTTATTTCCTTTGTCTACTTAGGAGGTGGCATATCATCTGTTCCGGTCGCCTCATTTATTTTTCCTTTGTTGTTTTAGTAAATTGATTTACAGGTGTGATGCTGTTAAAAAAATAAGGCATAACCGACCTCCTTCCAAATTTCATTATCTACTTATTTACATTATAACATTTTATTATGATGATTTAAGGGCACATAATGTGATTAAATACCGGGTTTACCATAAATTTCCCAGACCTTTAAGCATACTTTCTTTTTCTAGACCGCAGTATTTAAAAGTTATTTTTTCCGAACTATCGTTTAAGCTATCTTGAAGTGTTCCAAATGCTGTCATGTCATTTTTATGTATTTGTAAAAACCAGTAGGCAAAGGTTTTGCTTACTGAAACATTTCACAAAAATTATATAGCGACAATGTCTCTTTAAATTTCTAAACCAATCATATAATAAATTTAAATAAATATTATATTTTAATAGATATTTTATTGTTATATGATTAAAAGACACTTACAAGCCTTATTTAAACTTTATAGATATTTTTTGTTGCGGTGTTCCCCATATTATTTTAAATAGAAATAGCTATATCAATTTTTAAGTAAATATTCCTTTTTATTTTTTACCTTAAGCATTGTGACTTTCGGAATGTTTTACAAGGGTACTATATTTTTCTTGTGAAAAGCGTTCCGCCTTATTAAAAAGATACTGCGCTCTTTGAGGAAATTTTTTTACTAAAGAAGTATAACGAATTTCATTATTAAGAAAATCTTGATAATTTTCGGGGGCTTTTTTGCTGTCTAGAACGAATGGGTTCTCTTTATTTTGAATACGCCTTGGGTCAAATCTGAATAAATTCCAATATCCACTCTTGACTGCGTTTTTTTCTTCATTTTTTGAAAATCCCATTCCTGTCTTTATTCCATGATTTACACAAGGTGAATAAGCAATTATCAGTGATGGACCTTGAAAACTTTCAGCTTCGCAAAATGCTTTTATACATTGATTGTAATCAGCCCCCATTGCGACTTGAGCAACATAAACTTCGCCATATGTCATAGCCATTGTAGCTAAGTCTTTTTTCTTTGTGGACTTTCCTTTGGAGGCAAATTCTGCCACAGCTCCAATTTGCGTCGCTTTAGACGCTTGACCACCGGTATTTGAATAACATTCAGTGTCAAAAACTAAAATATTAACATCTTCTCCAGATGCTATAACATGGTCAAGTCCTCCAAAACCTATATCATATGCCCATCCGTCTCCCCCGAACATCCATATTGATTTTTTAGAAAGATATTCCCTGTTTTCTAAAATTTTAACTGCCAAATCACTTATTTCATCACCGAGGTTACACATTTTTTCGAGTTCTTTTATTAAATTATTTGAAACTTCCTTGTTCTTTTTACCGTCATTTATCGATTCAAGATAACTTTCACATAAATTCTTAAGGTTTTCATCAAATGTCTTATCTTTCAACGCTTTTACAATTTCAATAAGGCTGTTTCTTATATGATTTTGTGCAATAAACATTCCGTATCCAAATTCCGCATTATCTTCGAATAACGAATTTTGCCATGCAGGACCATTTCCATTTTTTTCAAAAGTATATGGTACCGATGGAGCAGATGCCCCCCAAATTGAAGAACAGCCTGTTGCATTTGCAATATACATCCTGTCTCCAAAAAGTTGAGTCGCAAGTTTTGCATAAGAAGTTTCACCACATCCGGCACATGCCCCTGAAAATTCAAGTAGAGGTTTCTTAAATTGACTTCCCTTTACTGTTGTCTCTTTAAATTTTTCATTTATTTCGGGTTTATCCGAAAGTTTTTGAGCATAATTAAATCCTTTTTGACTCTCGAGTTGACTATTAAATGGTTTCATTTCAAGAGCTTTGTTTCCCTTAAAACCGGGGCAAACCTGTGCACAGTTTCCACATCCCGTACAGTCCAAAGCTGAAACAGTTATTGCAAAATTCAAGTTGTTCATCCCAACCATGCTTTTATATTTCATTCCGTCAGGAGCGTTTTTCGTTTCTTCTTCGTTCATAACAGCTGGTCTTATAACTGCATGAGGACAAACATAAGAACAAAAATTACACTGTATACAGTTTTCGGATTTCCATTCCGGAACATCAATTGCAATTCCTCTTTTTTCATATGAAGAAGAACCTAACGGAACACTTCCGTCAACATAATCAATAAACGAGGATACAGGCAATTCATTCCCTTGTCTGGAATTAACCGGGTGTAATATTTTCTCTACATATTTTTTAAGTTCAGCCGTACTTTCGTTATTTTTAATATTTTGAGTGTTTTCTTTAGTGTCTTCTGAAATTTGGCTTTTCTCTTCTAGATTTTTCCAAAATTCAGGAATTTTTACTTCGTGAACATCTTTAATTCCTCTGTCGATTGCATCATGGTTCATTTGAACGATTTTTTCACCTTTATGACCATATGCGTTTGTCGCAGCATTTTTCATAAGATTGACTGCCTTTTGAATATCAATTATATTTGTTATTTTGAAAAATGCTGCTTGGAGAGCCGTGTTAATTCTTCCTCCAAGTCCTATTTCTCGCCCTATCTTTATTCCGTCTATAATAAACAGCCTGATTTTATTATCCGCAATAAATTTTTTCATATTAAACGGAAGTTTTTCGCTGAGTTCGTCATCACTCCATTGGCAATTAAGCAAAAAGCTTCCACCCTGTTTAAGGTCCTGTACCATTTCATATTTATCTATATAAGATGGGTTATGACACGCAATAAAATCCGCTCTATTCACATAATAACTGGATTTTATAGGTGTTTTGCCAAATCTTAAGTGAGATATGGTAACTCCTCCGGATTTTTTTGAATCATATGCAAAATATCCTTGTACATATAAATCTGTGGTATCTCCTATTATCTTTATGGAATTTTTATTTGCACCTATTGTACCATCTGAACCAAGTCCCCAAAATTTACAGGATATCATGTCAACAGGTGAAGTATCTAAGTTTTTATCAGATTCAAGCGATAGATAGGTTATGTCATCCTCTATGCCAATTGTAAATTTTTTCTTAGGATTGTCTATATCCATATTTCTATATACAGCTGTAATTTGTCCCGGAGTGGTGTCTTTTGAACTAAGTCCGTATCGACCGGAATAAACTGAAATACCGGTTGGACAGAATTCCGACAATGCCGCCAAAACATCTAAATAAAGCGGTTCTCCTACGGAACCCGGTTCCTTTGTTCTGTCCAAAATAGATATTTTTCTTACGGTTTTCGGCAAGACATCTGCTAAAAATTTGGGAACAAAAGGTCTATAAAGTCTAACTTTAACAAGACCAACTTTTTCTCCTTTAGAGATAAGATAATTTATTGTCTCTTCTATTGTATCACAAACAGAACCCATAGCGATTATTACTCTTTCCGCATCAGGTGCTCCATAGTAATTAAACGGCTTATAATCTTTGCCTGTTCTGCTGTTTACCTCGTCCATGTAATCTAAAACGATATTTGGTATTTCATCGTAAAACCGGTTACATGCTTCACGTGCCTGAAAATATATATCGTCATTTTGTGCTGTACCTCTTAATACGGGACGTTCCGGATTTAAAGAATTTTTTCTGAAATCATCCAAAGCGTGCCAATCAAGCATTTCTCCAAGCTCTGCATAATCCCATGTTTCAACTTTTTGAATTTCATGTGAAGTTCTGAAACCATCAAAAAAGTGAAGAAACGGAATACGCCCTTTTATTGATGAAAGATGAGAAACAGCTGACAAATCCATAACTTCCTGAGGATTATTTGAACAAAGCATAGCAAATCCGGTCTGACGACACGCATATATATCGGAATGGTCGCCGAATATAGAAAGGGCATGAGTTGCCAAAGTTCTTGCCGACACATGTATAACACATGGAAGAAGTTCGCCGGCTATTTTATACATATTAGGAATCATAAGTAGAAGTCCTTGTGAAGCAGTATAGGTAGTAGTCAATGCCCCGGCGGCCAATGCTCCATGCATTGCTCCGGCAGCTCCGGCTTCAGATTGCATTTCCTTTACCTCTACTATGTCTCCCAATAAATTTTTTTTACCTTCAGATGAATATTTGTCTACTTCATCCGCCATTACAGAAGATGGTGTAATAGGATAAATGGCTGCCACCTCTGTAAACGCATATGAAACATACGCTGCCGCTGAATTTCCATCCATAGTTCTTTTTTTTCTTGACATTAACCCAGCCTCCACGATTGTTTTAAATTTTATTTACCAATTTTTTAAAGTGATTATTAAATTTTTAACTCATAAAAAGTTAATATAATAGAATCATTATTTCCAATTACGTTTAATTCTATCACTGTTTATTCTAAGTGTATAGTCAATAAATTTAAAGAGATGAAATCATAAAAAAGAAAAAATTATAACCAATACATTTTTAAATTGGCATTTCTTAATGACCTTGAACTGGCTTACACAAAAAGAAAAGATATATAATAAATATATTAAAAATAATAATAAATTTGGTAAATTATGGAAAAATTATATTGGAAAATAAAAAAATATATAGTAAACACAGTTTAGGGTCTGTTCATCCAGGAACCTTTAGATTAAGAATCATTATGGCAATTCTGCAATATTTCTTGGTTTACACTGCTCAAAATCATATATCCATAACCTTTTGCATATATTTGACCGATGATATTATCGGGAGGAATTTTTTTGAAAGGGACAGTGGAGGAAAGAGCTGTAAAAATAGGTGAATACATAATTGAAAACCAGGCTACTGTAAGAAATGCTGCTAAAAATTTCGGAGTATCTAAATCAACAGTCCATAAAGATGTTACAGAGCGTTTAAAAAATATAAATATGATACTTTATATAAAAGTAAAAAAAATTTTAGAAACCAATAAAGCACAAAGGCATATTCGTGGAGGACTTGCAACTAAACAAAAATACACACAGAAGTACAATTAAAAGATTAACAATATCGGAGTATAATTTTAAATCTATGTTTAACTTATATCACCGTTTGTCATATATCAAACTCATTCAAAAAATGTGTTACAAAATTTTATTATAGGAAGCACCGCATCGTAATGTTTCATCGTAATTTTTCCTTGTTTTAGACAATTTAATTTTATAGAATTTATGTAAAACAAAATAAGAGTAAGATTCAGTAAAAAAGGATTCGGTTAAATGGATTTTAAAATAGATTCTAATTTCAGCCTTAAAGGAGACCAGACTCAGGCTGTGGATAAACTCGTTAAAGGACTCAATAGAGGCTTCAAAGAACAAACTCTTCTTGGAGTTACGGGTTCAGGGAAGACTTTTACAATGGCGAATATTATAGAAAAAACTCAAAAACCAGTCTTAGTTTTAGCTCATAATAAAACTTTGGCAGCACAGCTTTGTTCGGAATTCAAAAGCTTTTTTCCTAAAAATGCAGTCGAATATTTTGTCTCTTATTATGATTATTATCAGCCTGAAGCGTATATTGCCTCGACTGATACTTATATAGAAAAAGATTCGGCAATTAATGATGAAATTGATAAACTCAGGCATTCAGCGACTTCTGCTTTATCTGAAAGGCGAGATGTAATCATTGTTTCCAGCGTTTCTTGTATTTATAGTTTGGGAAATCCGATAGATTATAGGTCTATGGTTATCTCTCTTCGCCCAGGAATGCAAAAAAGTCGAGACGAATTACTTAAAAAACTTATTGAGATTCAGTATGAAAGAAATGACATTAATCTTACTAGGAATAAATTCAGAGTACATGGAGATATTGTTGAAATTTTTCCTGTTGCTTCGGGAGACCATGTTATAAGAGTTGAATTTTTTGGTGATGAAATAGATAAAATTTGTGAAATTAGCCCTATTAATGGTCAAATCATTTCAATATTAAAGCATATTGCGATTTATCCTGCTTCACATTATATTGTTCCACGTGAGAAATTAAAAATCGCATTAGAAGAAATGAAATCCGAAATGGAAGAAAGAGTAAAATTTTTCCAAAGCAAAGGAAAATTAATAGAGGCTCAGAGAATAGAACAAAGAATAAACTATGACATCGAAATGCTGGAAGAAATTGGATTTTGTAAGGGAATAGAAAACTATTCTAGAATAATGTCAGGAAGGGCTGCCGGTTCTCCACCATTTACATTATTTGACTATTTTCCTGATGATTTTTTGCTTTTTATAGACGAATCTCATGTGACCTTACCTCAAGTAAAAGCTATGTATGCCGGAGACAAAGCAAGAAAAGATAATTTAATAAATTATGGCTTTAGACTTCCGTCTGCATATGATAATCGCCCAATGACTTATGATGAATTCTATTCTAAAATTAATCAAGTCGTGTTTGTAAGTGCAACTCCGGGAGATTTTGAACTTGAAAAAAGCAAACAAATTGTTGAACAAGTTATTCGTCCGACAGGACTTTTAGACCCTAAAATTTCAGTAAGACCGATTGAAGGCCAAATTGACGATTTAATTTCTGAAATAAATAAAAGAACTCAAAAAAATGAACGCATACTCGTTACAACTTTGACAAAAAAAATGGCAGAGGATTTAACTGACTATCTAAAAGAAGTTGACATAAAGGTCAGCTATATGCATAGCGATGTAGATACTGTCGAACGTATGGAGATAATTCGAGATTTAAGGCTGGGGAAAATAGATGTTTTAATTGGTATAAATCTCTTAAGGGAAGGACTTGATATTCCGGAAGTTTCTCTTGTTGCAATACTTGATGCAGACAAAGAAGGATTTCTTCGTTCAGAAAGGTCCTTAATTCAAACCGTGGGACGAGCCGCGAGGAACTCAAATGGGATGGTAATTATGTATGCAGATAGTGTGACAGTTTCAATGGAAAAATGTATAAAAGAAACTGAAAGAAGACGAAAGATTCAAACCGAATTTAATAATAAAAATGGAATAATTCCGACAACAGTTCAAAAAGAAGTTTCTGAAATTTTAGAAATTTCCAGCAAGGAGGACTTGAAAACAAAAAAGTTGAATAAAAAAATGGATAAAAAAGACAAAGAAAAATTAATTTCTCAAATGGAAAATGAAATGAAACTTGCAGCAAAATTATTAGAATTTGAACATGCAGCATTTTTAAGAGATGAAATAAAAAAATTAAAGCATAACCATGATGAAATAGTTTAGAACTTTTCTAAAAAATAAAACAAACTTTATATTTTAACAAGTTTATAGAAAAGGCGAGGTAAATGAAAGCAAAAAAACAATAGTCAAATCTTTAAAATTCCTATGATAATTTTCCATCTATACTATGTTTTTTACGGCTATTTTGTTTCTATCACTTATCCTGCATTAGCCGTTTTTATTTTTCAGACAAGCCCGAAAGGTTACGCACACAAATTTTTTGAAAATTAAGTTCAGCTTTGTTATAAAAAATTAATAAGCATGACCACGTTTCTCAGGCACGGCCATGCTTTAGATAAGGATATTTTCTTTAAATTATACTTTTATAAAACGCAAGAGAAAACTTCTTAAACTATTTGATATTATCAATAGTCTATTGCTTCACATACACATCAACAATATAGATGAACATAGGGGTGCTTCCTGTATAAGCCGGATATTGGTCAGTAAAAAGACCTTCTCTTA
>CAQJOC010000040.1:8047-8605 GCA_948815685.1 uncultured Eubacteriales bacterium
AGGAGGAACCGCCTTAGCACGACTGACTCCAAACATAAGCATACCTAAAGCAATTGTTCCTGTTAATAAAAACTTAAATTTCATAAATACATCCTCTCGATAAAATATTATTTATACACTATGAATTATATTTAAAATTTTAGTAAGCCTATAAGCCCCAAAGCATTATATAATTTTAATAAATAAAATATATAATATTAAAAAATTTTATAAAAGTAATTCATATAGCATGCTGCATTTCAAAACTTTTTACTTAGATGGCCATTGTTCAACATACACATTGCAAATAACAGGTGGAGGGACATTCATGCCATCTCTTACGGGAGTAGGAGGGCTTACAGTGCATAAAAGACCTTGTCTGTTTATTGTATTACTATAGCTTTGAGCCTTTTCATTAGTATTAAAACCTTTTCTAAAAACGTGCTCTAATACATAAGGTGGCATATCGGGTTTTGGGATATCATTGTTCCCACCTCCTGCACCAAACATTGCATTAGCATAAGAGCCAAATGCAAACATACACAAAGCTATTGTTCCAGATAGTAAAAATTTTACTTT
>CAQJOC010000040.1:8615-8843 GCA_948815685.1 uncultured Eubacteriales bacterium
ATAGATATACCTCCTCATAGAATATTAACACAGTATACTTTACACTATATTGCAAAAATTTGTCAACACAAGAAATGAAAGCTCAAGTCCCAAACATGGTAAACTATTTTTGTGGTTTAAGACAACACTGCACAGTAGTAATAAAGAAAAAGTGATAGAATAAAAATATGAATAGGAAACACCGCATAATACATGTCAATAATCTCCTAAATGCAAAAAGAAAAAGTC
>CAQJOC010000040.1:8876-9096 GCA_948815685.1 uncultured Eubacteriales bacterium
CTTTTTACCATAATGATGCTATGATGGCAAATAAAATTAAGCTGACAGAGATTTTCTGTTAGCTTAATAAAGATTTGCCAAAGCAAACATTAGACCTGTCCTAAAACGAAAAGATATGCTAAAATAAGAGAATGGGAAATAAAGAAAGAATAAAAAAATTACCGGAAACAAAATATTTAGGGCGTGTTCACATGAAATAAAGCATCAAAAATAAAGGCCA
>CAQJOC010000041.1 GCA_948815685.1 uncultured Eubacteriales bacterium
TTATAATTTTGCTAAAGCTTTCACCCACGGCACAGCCGGGGGTTTTGTATACCAATAAGAAATTAAAATGGAGATTCCGATTCTCCATTTTAATTTCCTCTAAATAGCCCCAGACATTAACCCCGGGAACGCTCATACTTTTTTCTGTAAAATATTTTAATAATTTTGATACAAAAATTTTTATTTATATTTAAATTTCATTAATATTTAAAGTAATTATTCCTTTGAGCTAACTTCTTTAATGGCTGCCGGACCTTGAGTTTTTCCATTTACAGAGGGAAATTCTTTAAAAATAAATTTATTCTTATATTCACTTTTAAAATCTTCAAGATCTTTACTTGTATGCAATCTCAATGAGGTAACAGAATTTGCCGGCCCAGCAAGACTCCATTTGAAATGTTTCTTTTTAGCTATATCAAAAAGATCTGAATTTGCTAATCTACGATTATGGTCATCTTCGGCGGTATCACTTTTTACCAAAACACTAGCCCCTTCTGTAAAATATTTACTTTCTGGATTTTGCAGAACTATTGCACAAAATTTTTTATCTCCCATAAATTATCATTCCTTTCAAAAAATATTTGTAGAGGTTTTATACTCTACAAATAAATTATATATATATATAATGTCAAGCATATTTTGTTAAAATTAACCTAATTGATTTTGCACTAATTCTTTCACATTAATATAGTAACCGCAGTAAAAAAAGATAAAAATAAAGTTTATAAAGAATAAAATAAATAGTATTACTCTTTGTAACCGTTATTTTTATTCGACATGTATATTTTAAAAGGCATATATCTTTTTTAAACTGCGTTAACTATAAAGAAAATAAGTTAAAAATAAAGTAAAGTTCTAACTTAAGAAAAGACAATGAAGTCTGCTGAAGAAAAAATTGTAAGTCTGAAAATTTGATCAGAGTCTAAAATTATTATTAACCATCTTTTCAGGCTTAGATATAACTTTTGATAAGGCAAATAAATTTAGTGTGCAATAATAATTGTGACTATTTCTGTTGTCACACGCTCAATAGATTTCCTGTAAAATCAATTTGATTTAAAAAGAACACGCACCTATAAGGTTTTTTGATCTAAAATCCTGAATTTTTTCGAAATTATACACATTTATTATTTAATATCCGTTTTTTTTGAGATAATGCATCTTGATTTCGCAGGAGGTCTAATGGCAATTGTGTATTGCTTGCTTAAAACATTTCGACTTTTAAGCAAAACTTTTAAAAAAGGTCATGTAAAGTACAATCCCCAGGGGATTTATTTTCGTATATGGTTTTTTAAAATTTTATGTGAGCTTGAGCTAATTAGATGAAATTTTATGATTAAACGTCGGAACCATAAAGGAAATTATTCTTTCAATTTCTTTTGCGTTATTATTTTCACAGGCCGATTTTAATTCTTCTAATCCACTTTTAAATTCATTTTTTTCTATATTTATCGGATTCCCAATATATATTTTTTTGCTCTTTGTTTTTTTGATTCCTTCCTCATCAAGAAGTAGTTCTTCATAAAGTTTTTCTCCGGGTCTCAGACCTGTGTATTCTATTTTTATCTGTTCGTTAGGTACAAAACCCGAAAGCCTAATTAAATTTTCCGCCAAATCTTTTATTTTCACCGGTTCTCCCATATCAAGCACAAATATTTCTCCGCCTTGTGCAATCCCTCCGGCAGTTAAAACCAATGAAACCGCCTCGGGAATTGTCATAAAATATCTTATTATTTCCGGATGTGTAACAGTTACAGGTCCACCGCTTTTTATCTGTTCTTCAAAAAGAGGAACCACAGAACCATTCGACCCTAAAACATTTCCAAACCTTACTGCTACAAATTCCGTATTGCTTGACTTGTCCATAATTTGAATAAGCATTTCGCAAATTCTTTTTGTTGCACCCATAAAATTTGTCGGATTTACAGCCTTATCTGTAGATATCTGAACAAATTTTTTAACATTATATTTATCTGCAGCCTTTACCAAATTTAAAGTCCCAAATACATTGTTTTTTACTGCTTCTTCCGGATTTGTTTCCATCAACGGTACGTGTTTGTGAGCGGCAGCATGAAACACTACGTCTATATCCTTTTCTTTAAAAATTTTATCTATTTTAGATTCATCCCTTATAGAAGCAATCTCAACCTCTATGCAAGACTTAATATTTCGGTTATTTAAAAGAAGTTCTTGTTGAATATCATACGCTCCATTTTCGTAAATATCCAAAATAATAAGTTTTTTTGGGTGCAAAGTAATGATTTGTCTACAAAGCTCTGAACCTATTGAACCTCCTCCTCCGGTCACAAGTACGGTTTTTTCAACAATATATTTGCCATATTGTTTATGATCAAAAATCACCGGTTCACGTCCAAGCAAATCTTCCGCATTTACTCGCCGAATTGTTGAAGTAATGGGCAACCCGGATGTTACAACTTTATATATGTTAGGCACGATTTTAACCTTAAGGCCGGTTCTGGCACAGATATCAAGAATCCTCCTTTTTTCAGCAGGAGAAATTGCCGTTATGGAAAAAAGAATTTCCTCTATATTCATTTTTTCACATATTTGAGGAATTTCATATGTCGAACCTTCTATTTTTATTCCTAAAATTCTTCTGCCGACCTTTTCTCTGTCATCATCAACTATGCAGATTGGTAGATAAGCATTTGCGGAATATTTAGCTATTTCTCTTAAAACAGATGCAGTAGCTTCCCCTCCGCCAACCAGCATTAACCTTTTTTTGTTTTCTATTTCATATGAACCTTTATTATCAAGAAATTTATTTATTCTATATATCAGTCTAAACATTATCATTAAAAAAGTAGAAATAAGCAATAAAAGCACATACATTCTTATGCCTAAATTTACGTAAAATAAAAGTGTCACAATAAAGAATACGAAATTTGCAAAAAAAGTTGCTATACCTGCATAAAAAAAGTCCTCAATATCTGCATATCTCCAAATTTTATCATAAAGCTTAAATACAACAAAAGTTCCTGCAAAACAGGCGTTAGCCACTACAAGATATCTTATAAACACGTCTTCATACCCAAAAAGAGAAAAACTATTCTTGTTTATTGCGAAAGACAAGTAGAACGCCACATTCCAAAGAACAAAATCACATAAAAAAAGTATATATTTCCTATAGCCTTTAAGTATATTATGCATATTATACATAAATCAAAACCTCTTTTGAGAGATAATTTAAAGAAATTAGTTTTAAAAACGTAATTTGAAAATTAAACAGTCAAGTGTCTTTCTATAAAACAAATAAACAGAAATATTTTTATTCCTTTTTGGGAAAAAATTTTCTAAAAATATTATTGTTACCTGAATTCAATTTTTTATTCTTTTATTACTTTGAAACAGTCAGAAAAAAATTGAAAAATGTTCTTTTAATTACTTTATTAATTTTTTCTTGCACCAAAAATGAATAAAAAATAAATTAAAAATAAATGAAAATTAAATAAAATAAAGCTGAATGAGAAATTTCGGGTACCTATTTATACTAATTATAAGCGGTTGGAACATTCACATGGAGTATTTTGTGATTTTTTACCATACAAAATATTTATTCAGCTTTAAAGTTATTTGGGAATATTTTGCCATAAATCATAAAATATACTATTTTGTGCCGAAAATTCTATCTCCGGCATCCCCAAGTCCCGGAATAATATACCCATGCTCATTAAGACATTTGTCCTTTACCGCACAATATATTTTTATGTCCGGATGTTCTTCGTGTAATGCCTTTATACCTTCGGGTGCGGCTATTATGCACATAAATTTTATGCTTTTTGGTTTACTCTTTTTTACAATTGTAACCGCACCTTTCGCCGAACCTCCCGTTGCAAGCATTGGATCAAGAATTATTACGTCTCTTTCCTCTATATCACAAGGAAGTTTGCTGTAATATTCAACAGGTTCAAGAGTATTCGGGTCTCGATAAAGACCTATATGTCCTACCTTTGCCGCCGGAACCAGTTTAAGTACACCGTCAACCATTCCTATTCCTGCCCTTAATATCGGGATAAATGCAAGTTTTCTTCCATAAATTACATTGGACTTTGATATAGCCAACGGGGTTTCCACTTCAACCTCTTTTAGAGGCAAATCTCTTGTCGCATCATAACACATAAGCATTGCAATCTCGCTTATAAGCTCTCTAAATTCTTTTGAACCGGTATTTTTGTCTCTTAAAAGTGTGAGTTTATGCTGAATCATGGGATGGTTCATAATAAAAATATTTTCTTCCATTAAGTTTTCTCCTTTTTTTCTTTTTTATTTTTTTCTGTATCTTCATTTATTCTTTTTTATTTCCCTGTTTATTTTCTTTTTTGCCTTGTACATTTACTTTTTACATATTTTTTCATTATTTGTTATTTCGAAAAAGTTTTGGTTAAAAAAGACCCTTTGTGTAAAATAACTGAGGAAATAACAGGGAAAATAATAAAAAAAATAATAAAAAAATAAAAGGGAAAGAATTTAAATCCTCCCCCTCCGCACACTTCTGACGGATATACCCATTCGATACCCACAGACTCAGTGCCTAATTTCTCCACTCTGTAAAACAATTTATCCTATTTTCAAATTACTTTTATCTATTCTATCAGTTGTTTTACATTTTTTCAAGTTCGGAAATTTGTGAAATTCTTTTCTCATGTCTGCCGCTTTCAAATTTAGTGTTTAAAAACGCATTTACAATATCTATTGCTTCTTTATCTGTGATTTCTCTGCCTCCCAGGCAAAGAATATTGGCATCATTATGTTTTTTTGCCATCTGTGCATAATGTACATTGTGGCAAAGCGCCGCACGAATTCCCTTTATTTTGTTTGCTGCAATGGAAACGCCAATACCTGTCCCACAAATTAAAATTCCAAATTTACTTTCACCTGACGATACCGATTCCGAAACTTTTTTCGCAAATTCGGGATAATCAACCGAAGCTGTTCCGTTTGTACCAAAATCTTTAAAAATAATATGATTGTTTTCTAAATAAATTCGAATTTTTTCTTTTATTTCAAATCCTCCATGGTCGCATCCTATGGCTATCAAGTTTAAATTCCCCCTTTTTCCGATTTAGCTTTTGCAAGTTCTCGCTCTGCCTGTGAAAGCTTTATATATTCCAGAGAAATTTCCTCACAAGAATATTGAATTCCGGATTTGTATTGCCGATAAACTTCTTCACCAAATCTTCCCGCCCTTATTCTGTTAAATTCCTCGGGCATCAAAGTTATATCGCTTTTATTTAAAATTGTTTTTGCGGCATTATAACATATTTTAGCACCATCACCAACAAAAATTATATTTTCCTTATACTCTTTTAATTCATTAATAAAATCTTCTATATTTATAGCTCTATTTTTAGTTATCCTTTCTATTTTACTTTTACAAATCCTGAAAACAGCATTATAAATCTGCTTATTTCTTGCATCTATACAAGGACAGACTATACCTTCTAAATTTATTGCCCCCATTGCCAAGGCATACAACGTGGAGACTGTAACACATGGTTTATCAAATGCCAAAGCCATTCCTTTAACTGTTGCCATTCCTATCCGCATTCCCGTGAATGAACCGGGACCGTTTGTTACTCCGAATACGTCTATTTCCTTAAACTTCATCCCCAAAGAATCCAACAAAGATTGTATCATCGGCATTAGCGTCTGACTATGAGTTAATCCGGCGTCTAAAAAATTTTCACCAAGTAATTTTTCCCCTTCATGGATTGCTACGGAACATGCACTTAAACACGTATCGACCGATAATATTTTTGTCAAATTTCTATCCCTTCAATCTGAATTTTTCTTTGATTTTCGTCTTTACCTTGTTCAATACATATGGTTATTGACCCTTTAGGCAAAAATTTTTTGATATTTTCGCTCCACTCTATTATAATCACTCCCTTATCCAAATAATCATAAAAACCTGTCGACTCTAAATCTTCCTCTGTGTGTACTCTATACATATCAAAATGATAAATATCACACTTTTTGCCTCTATATTCATTTACTATTGCAAAAGTTGGACTACAAACTTGATCTCGTACACCGAAATATTCCGCAATTCCTCGGGTAATGGCTGTTTTACCCATCCCCATTCCTCCAAAAAGAGCTAAGACCTGTATTTTTTTTGAATCTTGTTTTAACGCTTTATCTTTATTTATTTTTTTATCTATTTCCTTACCTATTTCTTTACCTATTTCTTCAGTCTCTTCCATGCTATTGCTTATAAGCATCTCAATAAATTACTCTCCTTACCGTATTTCTCTCATTCTCATCTTATTATAATACCTTGACATATTCTTTCAATAGACTTCCTGCAGAATTAACTAACATTACAAATGGCCGTCTTGTAATCTTACGCATTATGTACAAAATAATTTGGGCTTTTGCAAAATCACATGTTGTTTTTGAGCTAGGGCCTGTTCACACGAAAAATTTAACAGTGAAATTACTACGTTTTTAGGGCATAAAGCCATACTTTACTGCAAAAAGCACTCTTCAAATTTTTAAATCTTTTGTTTAATTTGCAGTATATTTTTTGAAATTAATCTAAAATTTTATTCCAAAAAATTTCGTGTGAACAGACCTTAAAAAAATTAAAAAGTGATGACAGTAACATTTTAGCAGCTCGGGCTTGGTTTATGATACGGATGAAATTTTAAAATACATAAACAAGAATAAAGCTATGAGGTTATTCCTCACCAATTTAATCGTAAAATCAACAAACACAATTACAAAAAGCACCATTTAGTCGAATGTTTATTTCAAAAGCTTAAATGGCTCAAGAGAATTTTTATAAAGTTTGAAAAATTAGATTCTTCTTTTCTTTATTTCGCATTAGCTATGATTTGGGTAAAATAAATATTTTTTCTATTTTTCAGACAAGACCTATTGAATATTTATTTAGAGTTTAAGTTTATTTTATTATATAAATTCTCAAATTATTGAATAATATCTGTTCCCATATATTGAACTAAAACTTGAGGAATTGTTATACTTCCATCTTCATTTTGGAAATTCTCAAGAATAGCTGCAACAGTTCTTCCGACTGCAACACCGGAACCATTTAGTGTATGAAGTAAACTTGCCTTATCTTTTTGTGTATCTTTAAATTTTATAGCCATTCTTCTAGCTTGATAGTCTCCCATATTTGAACACGATGAAATTTCTAAATATCTATTATATGAGGGCATCCAGACTTCTATGTCATAAGTTTTAGCTGACGAAAAACCAAGGTCGCCTGTGGAAAGACAAACCACTCGGTATGGCAATTCAAGTAATTTTAAAACTTTTTCAGCATCTTTAGTTAAAGATTCAAGTTCCTCATATGAATTTTCCGGTCGACTAAATTTAACTAATTCTACTTTATTAAATTGGTGTTGTCTTATCAAACCTCTGGTATCTCTGCCTGCTGAACCTGCTTCTGCTCTAAAACAAGCAGAATATGCACAGTATTTAAAAGGAAGTTGTTTTCCGTCAACTATTTCTTCTCTATGCATATTGGTTACGGGAACTTCAGCGGTAGGAATTAAAAAGTAATCCAGATTTGTCAATTTAAAAGCGTCTTCTTCAAATTTAGGAAGTTGACCTGTGCCTGTCATAGCTGCCCTATTTACCATAAATGGCGGCAAAATTTCTTTATATCCGTTACTTGAATGAGTATCCAAATAAAAATTTATAACAGCCCTTTCTAAACGAGCTCCCAATCCTTTATAAAAATAAAATCGTGTACCGGTTACTTTAGCAGCTCTTTCTGAATCCAAAATATCTAAATCTTTACCGATATCCCAATGTGCTTTAGGTTCAAAATCGAAACTCCTTGGAACTCCGACACGCCTTATTTCCTTATTTTCTGTATCATCTTTTCCAATAGGCACACTTTCATGAGGAATATTTGGAATGGAGAGAAGTATATCTGTTTGTTTTTTTTCAAAATCAGATATCTCGGTGTTATATCCTGAAATTGTATCAGAAATATTTTTCATCTCTGACATTAGTTCCGTTATATCTTTCCCGCTTTTTTTAAGTTTCGGAATTTCTTTATTTAAAGCATTTTGTTTTGCTTTCATACTTTCAGCTTTGCTCATTAAGGCTCTTCGTTGCTCATCTATCCTTAAAACTTCATCTATTTTTTTATCTAAATCCATATTTCTGTTTTTCATAGCTGTTTTTACTTTAACAGGATTTTCTCTTATAACCTTGATATCTAACATTTTTATCTCCCTTTTCTGTATTTAGATTTTCCGGAACTTTTTTTTAAGCTAAATCCGGATGATACAAAATCGATTAGCAAAAATAATAATATGCCTATGGCAACACCTTCAAACATAACCATTATACTATCTATTCCATAAGAAATTCCATAATTTTTATATTTATCATAAACCAATATAACTGATGTAAAGAGACCGGTAAACAATGGAAAAAATATATTTTTCAGAGTTTTTTCGCAAAAAATTTTTGTAGTAATCATTAAAGTTAATCCAAAAATAAAATATTCTGTAAAAAATATAAATTCTATTGTTTTTGCTGGAGATAATTCTAAAGAAAGACCTATTCCCCTCATTATTTCATTTATTCCGGTAGAAATTAACGTTATCTTTGTTAAATCTCCTGTTCCATAGGTTATAGGATTTAAAAAAATCCAAATTATCATACCTATCGGAGCCGCTGCAGACAAGAGTCTTATTATTTTATTTCCCAGCATATTTTTTCTCCTATTTTTTATTTTGTCAAAATATGTCGTTTGCAAAGAGTTCACTTATTATATATGCTGCTGAATCTCAGCAAAAACATACAATATAAGTATTTTATTGATATATTTTTAGCACTTTTAATAATATACACAAATGTTTTTTTATTTCCCGTGTGAAAACAAATCCCAGTCTATTTTTATTTTATCTTTTTCGCACTTTATAGTCAAATAAGTTAAACTAAACAAATATTTTTCATAAAGGGGTACAAGCGTTCCACGAGTAAAAGTTTCTGCCCGGTCAGGGGCTGTTACGCACAATAAAGCATCAAAAATAAAAGTCAAATAAATATAATAATCGCAGTTAAAAAAGATAAAAGCCATATTCATAC
>CAQJOC010000042.1:0-1250 GCA_948815685.1 uncultured Eubacteriales bacterium
AGAATATCCCGAAAAATGTTTTTGTTTTTTAGAATCTACATTTTTAAAGTTATTTCACTGTATTTCGACGTTTGACAAAAGCTGACAGATAAATTAAAAAAATATTATATAAATATCAAATGTTTTTGTATCTTTTAATTTTAAATATGTAAATTACAATAATTCCTAAAATAAATACCAAAACAGCTGTAATCGTTAAAAATGCCCTATTGGAACGAATTTGCGAAATAATATTATTTGGCTCGGCTTCGCCGTTAATAATGCGAAGTCTTTCTTCTGCATCTTGCAGCTTTTTATAATTTAAAATTTTAGATTTTTGTTCCTCACTCAAATTATCATAAGAATACCGTGAAAATCTTATTAGATTCTCCAATTCTTTAGTAATGTCGTAAGGTATTTGTCCAATAAGATTTGAAACATTTGAAATATCACTTAAAAATTTATCACTAAATTCCACTGTATTGTTTTTCATGCCTATTTCGTTATTAATATATATTTCCTGTGTTTTATCACCATATCTTACCCTTATAATATGCCCGGATGAAGGTAAATTTTGGAAAATTATCTTTGCATTTTCATCAGATTGATATAATTTTTCTTCTGACGCATCTATGCTTACATATACAGAAACCATATTCAACTTTCCGGTATCATCCTTTAGTATCAACTCTGAATCGAATACCGAGTCTTTAAAAAATTCGCGTTGTATAATAATTCTATCATTAAATCCTGAATAAAAAAATTCCCCGCCGTTTTCATATGTGAGATTTGATATATAATCCGAAACAATATTATAAAGATAATCACCTTTAAATGCAATTTCAATATCCTTAATTGAAGGAAATTCGTAAAGTGCATAATCATTAAATATGAATGCAATTTTAGTTTTATCATCGTCTCTTGATAATAATTTTTCTGTTTTTACTGTCGCATCAAAAATTTTTATACTTTGAACCCTTTTTCCTCCGAGATTTTTTTCATAATCATAAGGTTCAAGCAATGGATTGACCTCAAATTTTATTCCTGATACTTGTGGAAACCCTCCAAATGCTCCTATAAAAAATTTATTTTGTTCAGAAGGATAAATAAGTTTCCCAACACCTCTTTCCAAAATTTGATATAAAATTTTAGGTGTAATAATTTGTATTGAAAGTCGGTTGTCAAGTGGGAAAAGACTATAAATTTGGTCCATTTTTATATACCCACCGTCGATTTTGTTTCTTACTGCACCCCCGTTTTCAAACGCGACT
>CAQJOC010000042.1:1260-9065 GCA_948815685.1 uncultured Eubacteriales bacterium
AATATCTTTAAACTGTGTATCTTTTAAAATATTTTTGCCACTTTCAAGCATCGCATCGCATATGAAATCACCCATATTTGTTTCTGTGAGTCGACTTATATTTATCCCGTTGTAAGTTCCTCCATAAAGAGTATTTTTTATTTTACCAACAACTTTTTCCAAAGACGGAGAAATTTCGGAATATATATTATCATACATTTTAGAAATGTCACTGTTCGGGACAGCGATTTGTCCTGCCTCGCTTGCCGATATGAGAGAGGCTGTTATTTCCGGTTTAAAGTTTTTAAATTTCACAACTATTTTGCCTAAACACGATAGACCTATTCCGGTTTGAGTAATTATTACCCCATTTTCTTCACCTATATATTCTGTGTGACTATGTCCGTCAATAATCATATCTATTCCTGAAACTTTTTTTGCAACATCTTTGCTTGTTACTTCACTGGAGGCATCAATTCCCATATGTGTGATGGCTACAATAATATCAACATTTTCGCTTTTAAGCTTTTGTACCTGAAGTTTTGCAGTTTCTATTTCATCCTTAAATTCTATCCTATCTAAATTTTGAGGTAGAGTTATTCTGCAAGTTTCTCGGGTAGTAAGACAAAAAAAACCGATCTTTTTCCCTGCAACTTCCAAAATAAAATTTTCTCCGTTGTTTCCGTTTATATTATTTAAAAGCAATTTACCGTCTCGATAGGTGTTTGCCGATAAAACGGGAAAATTCGCTCTTTTAGCACAAGTAAGCAATGCATCCAATCCATAATCGAATTCATGATTACCGAGGGCCATACAATTATATCCGACCGCATTCATCATATCTATTATGTCTAATCCTTTATTGCTTTTCGCAAACTGAGTTCCCCAAATCGCATCGCCACAATCGACCAATATGCTGTTAGGAGTATTGTCTTTTATGCTTTTAACCATATCAAGACCTATTCTTGTTAAGGTGTTTTCATCATCTTGTAAGCTACTCACATTCCCATGCATATCATTGGTATGATATATAACAATGTCGTCATTACCCGGAATTGCCAACATAACAGTGAAGATTCCGCAGACAATAACAGTAAAAATCAACCCCCACAACACCGCTGCCCGTTTTATATTTTCTTTATTCATTAAAAAATCCTCCGTAAATAAAAAAAGGCATATAAATATATTTAAATTATATATTAAATATATAATTATTCTTGAATTAAACTAATTGTTCCCTCAGTCCGGTTTTTTAGTATCTTAGAGTTTGTCTTATTTGTGTTGAATCGGACTTATACTTATAAATGGATAAGTGAGAAATTTTAGGGAAAATTATTCTACCCTAAGTTGTCGTAAAAATAAATCAACAAAAACCAGTTTGAGTATTAATTTTAATTCATTTTAGACTTCCTCCCTTTATATTTAAAATTTTAAAAATATAAGCTAAAATAGATTTAAAAGTTGAAAAAATTTTATTATTTTATATCCTTTTTTTATCTTGCTTATTTTCTTTGTGCTTCTTTTTATTATTGTTTTTTGTTGAAAGTCCTCTCCTTTCACATTTGTGAAACAGCAAACTATAAATAACCTTTATTTATCAAGAAAAGAGGCAAACATAAAAATTAACAAATTTTGATAAAATACAATAAAAAAGAGAGGAAATAAAAGATTCAGCCAAATAAAAAGGGAATAAAAATTAAAAGGTTAAAAGATTAAAAAATTAGAAAAATTAAATCAGAAAAAGTTTTGATAAGAAAAATTAACTAATAAATTTCAAATATAGAACGAATTTTATCTATACTATCGGTTTGAGTTAAGGCAAGAGACAACAATATCCTTGATTTTTGAGGAGATAACGTATTAGAAAAAATTCCTTTTTGAGATATATACTCACTTGTAACAAGACCATTAGCAATTCTGGAACTTCTGACAATCGGGAATCCTGACATCATAAACTCTTGTATTTTTTTATCCCAAACCGTACTGCAACCGCCACATCCTGCTCCGGAAAGAATTATTCCTTTTGACTTTTCTCTCAAATAGTCCAAAATGTGAAAATCCGCAGCGGCATAAAACGGAGCTATACTGACATCCGGAAGTTCTGAAATTTTAGAAATATCAAATTCTGAATTAAAAGTATGTTTTTTGGTAGAAGATGAGTAAAAATATATTCTATCATCTCTTATATATCCCAAACAACCAAGATCTCTTTGACTAAATGCAGAAACTCTGAAAGTACTGATTTTTTGTATATCTCTGGCTCCATAAATAACATCAGAAAAAGCGATTAAAACGCCCTTACCGACAGCTTCTTCACTACTTGCCAAAGCAACAGCCTGAAAGATATTAAAAGGACCATCCGGACTCATTGCGGTTGATGGTCGCATAGAGCCCGTAATCACCACCGGTTTGCTTGTTTTTATGGTAAGATTAAGAAAAAAAGCAGTTTCCTCTAAAGTATCTGTTCCATGCGTGATTACGAATCCATCAATCTCATCTCCTGCAGAAATTTCATTTATATAATTGGCAATATGAATCCAATCTCGTCCCGTTATATCACAACTGTCTATACTTAAAAGTTCATTTGATGTAACATTTGCAATACTTTTTAAATCCGGAATTTCAGATATTAAATCATTGACTTCAATTTGTCCGGATTGGTATGAAAGGGTTTTTCCGGCTTCCCCTGTACCTGCTATGGTTCCGCCTGTTCCTATAACCATTATATTTTTTAATCTGTTTTTAGAAAATTTCATAATTAAATACCCCCCTGAACGATGATATATTATTGCAAAGAAGTATTATTGATTTAATACTTATTAATAAAGATAATATAAATTAAAACAAAATACAAGTAAATAATTTAGAATATTTCGACATGAAATTAATTATAAATATGTATGTATAACAATTTTTGATTTTATTATAAAGCGTAAAAGTGTATTTATAACAAAATAATCTCATATTTTATAATATTGATTTTTACTTATTTATTAAATATAATAAATAAAAAAGATAAATGAGGCAATACAGAATGCATAAAAATCACAAAAAGGATAATCTAAAAAAGAATAATATTGATTATGTAGATATATATTCGGGAAGAGAAATTAAAAAAAGAACTCTCGATTGGAAGAAAATATTTTTTACGATATTGTTTGTTTTAACTGGATTTTTCGGTGGTGCTCTTATATATGCCTATAATATTCTTACTTCTTTTAACTACAAAGAACTTGATGAAACACAAAATCAAAAAGAAATTGCCGATACCGAAAACGATTCCTCTCTTATAAATGACAATATGGTTTTAAATGTGCTTTTATTGGGGACAGATTCCCAGTCCGCCGGAGACGGAGGTCGAACAGACACTATTTTGCTTTTATCTTTAGATGCAAGAAACGGAAAATTAAAAATTACTTCTTTAATGCGGGACACATGGGTAAAAATACCGGGATATTCATCTGACAGATTAAATGCCGCATATACCCATGGTGGTGCTAAAATCACGGCTGATACCATAGAATACAATTTCGGAATAAAAATAGACCGATATGCCATTGTGGATTTTGACCACTTTGAACATATTGTGGATTCAATCGGTGGAATAGATATGGAGCTTAACCGCTTTGAGGTTAATTATATAAACAAAAACTGTGCTGATAAAAAATCGTTACTTAAAGGCTCGGGACTTATGCATTTAAACGGAAAACAAGCCCTTATGCATGCCAGAAACAGAGACAGTATAGGTTCAGATTACGATAGAACCGAACGTCAAAGAAAAGTCATAATGGCTATATTTGAAAAAGGTAAAACTTTGAATATAGCACAAGTCACACAGCTGGCTTCAACCATATTTCCTATGGTTACAACAAATTTCAAAGTCAGTGAAATCACAAGGATGGCAAGCAAGGCTTTAACATATTTAAATTTTCCCGTCTTGCAGTTTAGGATTCCGACGGATGAAAATGTAAGAGATGAGACTATAGATTCTAAAATGGTTCTTGTTATAAATGATATGAAAAAAGCAAGAAACGATTTACAAGAATTTATTTATAAATAAATTAAGCTTTTCTCCTCAAAAAATTAAACATTAAAAATTATGGTGCACTTAAATTAAAAACAAGAAAATTATAATTTAATGATTTTTAATTCCAGTCACCATATTACAAAAATGCACTATCGATTCAGTCTAAAATAAACATTTCTCACAAAATACCGGTTACACTCCGCAATACTATTTATAGTATTTCTTATTAACTGTATTTTTAACTTTTTTAATTAAGGATAAGATATCAATTGTCTGAACTATCATCATCGGCATTCGGATCTATTTTGAGAGCTTTTGCAGTCTTCAAGAAAATATCCTGACTCTCTCGAATATAGACATATAAAGGGGTTTCTCCTATATTTAGACCTTTTAGAACTATGTCATTTAAAAGGTCTTTCCCTGCAAATATAATTTTAACAGTACCATTTTCTTGTCTGAAATCTTTGTCTAAAGCGTACCCTTTTTTGGTATATATTTTAAATAGAAGTTTTTTGAAATCTAAAACTGTGGCATCAGCAGGAAGTTCAATAGAACATTCACCATCCTCTAGGTTGTTTTCATATCTATAGGTACACATATTGGATTTAGAGCTTACTTTTGAATTTCGCAAATCAGATTTGTTATTATTCTTTGAATTTATATTTTTAGTTTCATTTTTTTGTTTCTTTTTGGTATTTTGGTCTTTATCAGATGATTCTTTATCAAAGGGGGCGTCTTTGCTTACATTTCGACTACTTTTAGAAAGGCCAGTATTCGAAGATACACCACTTACTGCTTCGCGAGATGGTGGATACACCGATCTGTTAAGACTTTCCTTTTTCTGTTTCCTTAATTCAGCACGCCATTTATTCACCTCAGGGAACAATCGGGTAAGTATCTTTTCTACAAGTTGCTCACAATCACTAGTCTTTGTCTGCGTGGTAGGAGCAGATTTACTGTCACCAAGTCTTTTTTGCTTTATAGTTACCTTCACAAGGCCGTCAACCCAACCTTTGTATAATAAATTCTTTTCCTTATTAATAATAGAGATAAAATGCCTCAAATAAAATGCAAAACGTGTTAAAAGTTTTTCCAAATTTTCAAGAGTATATCTGTTCGATTTATAATCATCTATGGGATCTATTAAACACCAATATAATGCTTTTAAAAGGTCATTATAATTTTTAATATCCTTATTTTTAGGCACCGAGCTAAAAAGTGTTCCTGCACCTTTAAAATTTTTATCATAATAATATCCTAGTGTACTTGCATTACTTACGGAGGAAACCGGCCAACCTGTACTTATTGAATTTGTATATTTTATGCCTAAGCATTCTTCTGAAATATATTTTGGAATAAGCTTATCAATAATAAGATCATTTGACATATTTATCATTCTTTTATTTTAATATATTATATATAATATTACATATATTGTAAAAAGTGTATATAATTTGAAATATTTTATATATTTTTAAGGCAAAATCAACATGATCTATTTATCTTAATTAGACAGTAAAATAAATTTCAAAAACTTTCCCTTGCCTTTGTTAGTTTTTTATATATGACAAAAATTGAGCAAAAAAACACGTTTAAGAAAAAATTAAATATAAGATTCCTACTTCTCTTTTTACACTTCATAATAAACTTTCTATTGTCAGTCAGTACAGTGGGTTTAAATACTGCAACTATACAAAAATATAGCAGAGAACAAGAAAAGGAAGATCAAGCTATGGACAAACTTAAAATTAAAGAATATTCAGCCCCTTTTAAGGGTAGCAAGTAATGAGTCCCTTTTGAACTTGAATAATATGAAAGCTAACCCATTTTAAGACGAATGGCACTTTTATGACCTTATAAGGATTTTTCATACCATGTTTTTTCATGCGTGGTCATGATTATAAGTAAAATCGGATAAGAATAAATAAAAACAAATAAATTTTTCTCTTAAAATTTTAGGGTCTGTTTCCACGAAAAACGCCACAGTAAAATTACTAAGTTTTTAAGACCATAAAACACCCTTTGTTGAAAAAATAACCGTTTAGCCTTCTAAATTTTTGTGAAATTTCTATTATATATTTTTGAAAACATGTTAAATTTTATTCTAAAAATTTTCGTGTAAACAGACCCTAATTTGTCTTGCTATCTGATTCAGAAATAAATCTTATTGCCATACTCCCTGCGATTGCTCCATCGGATGTAGCAGTTGTAATTTGACGCAACGGCTTTATTCTACAGTCACCTGCCACAAAAACTCCAGAAATATTTGTAGTGCATGATTCATTTGAGATAAAATACATATCTTTATCCATTTCAATTTGACCTCTATATATTTCATTATCAGGAGAATATCCAATAGCAATAAATATTCCATCCGTAAGCACTTCAGTAAATTTTCCGTTTTTATCTTCTATAACGGCAGATTTGACTGTATTTTCTCCCTTTATTTCTTTTACACGGCTTTCCATAAGTTTAGTTATATTATTTTTTTTATCGGCAATGTCACAAAGATATTTTTCGGCTCTTAAGTAATCTTTTCGGACTACAAGTGTCACCTTATTACAAAGATTGGATAAATAAATAGCATCTTCTACTGCAGTATTTCCGCCTCCTATTACAAGGACATTTTTTCCTTTAAAAAAAGCTCCGTCGCATGTTGCACAATATGAAACACCTTTTCCGGTATATTCCTTTTCTCCTCTACATGCCAAAACTCTACGTTTTAAGCCATTTGCAACAATTACTGCACGAGAATGATATTCACTTTGACTTGTTTTTACGGTTTTAAATTTGCCACAAAGTTCTACACTTTTAGCTTCCTGAAACACAAATTCTCCGCCCATATCAACAACTTGCCTATGCATAAGCTCAGAAAGTTCGTGTCCTTTTATACATTTAAATCCCGGATAATTTTCAATATCACTTGTTATTGACATTTGTCCTCCGTAAACGCTTGCCTCCAACAGAGTAACGGAAAGTCCGGCACGCAAAGCATATATTGCCGCAGTGAGACCCGCAGGACCTGCACCTATTATTAAAATATCTGTCATTAACATCCCTCTGTTTTAAACTTTCTTAAGTTTAAATATTTTGTTGATTTATACAGTCTAAAATCTGTTCTTTTAAATTTTCTTTAGAGACAAATCCCATAATCCTCTTTGCTTCCTGTCCTGCTTTGAATAATATAATGGTAGGTATAGATTGGATTCCAAAATTTTGTGCAATATCTTGACATTTATCTATGTCAACTTTACCTACGGTCAGATTAAGTTCAGGGTCTTCAGAAATTTCATCTATTACAGGTGACAACATCTGGCAAGGACCACACCAAGTTGCAAAAAAATCAACAAGTACGAAATTCTTATTGTTTAAAACTTCATTTTCGAAATTTTGCGAATCAAAATGTTTTACCATAAAATCATTCCTCCAAAATAAATTATTTATATTATTTTATCTTTATTTTGCTTTTATTATATAAAAAATATATACCCATAATTTATAATTATACAATCATTCATAATAATGCTTAAAAAAGTTAAAGTTATAAAAATAAAATTCAAATTTATTTTTTATTTTTCATTTTCCATTTTTCTATTAAAATATTTGCTGATATTTCTTAGTATTTTTAATAAAAAAATACTAAGATAAAAATTCTTTAGTTTTAATTTTTTTACTTAGTTTTTTCAATTTATTTTCCAGATTATTTTTCAAATAATGTCCACACATATATTGCTTAAATATGATTATATGTACAAATCAAAAAAATATCAATATAAAATCTAAAGAATTGATAAATATA
>CAQJOC010000043.1 GCA_948815685.1 uncultured Eubacteriales bacterium
ATCGCATTAAAGTCACCGTTCTCTTCCTCACAACGGTGACTTTTTTGACAGTCTGAAAGGAGGACAGTTCCTCCTCTTTTTTGTGTTTTAGACTTTAATTTGATGTGTAAAGAGCAATGGCAGTTTTATTCGGAAGTTTTATTAAAGAACCTGCTACGAGTTTTTCGTTAGCCGTAAGATTGTTAAATGAGGCAACAGCTGATTCCAAATTGGTGTCCTTATAATAACTTTCACATATTGAAGATATTGTATCGCCATACTGAATAATATAATCTTCATACTCAATATCAAGTCCGGGAGACAAATTTATTTCATTTTTTACTGCTTCTTTTTGCACTGATTTCTTTTCTGTACTGATTTCCTTATCTGATTCATCTTCACTGTCTCCGGTATAATTAATATCGCCTATCGATACAACTTGTACGGATGCCGCAGGCTGTGTATTTTTAGTAATGGTTCTGTATCCTAAATAGGTAAGTCCAAAAACCACAGCTAAGGCTGCAGCGTATTCAGTGGCTTTGGTTATAATATTTTGCCTAAGGCTTAATTGGTATTTTAAATATGAAAGCAAACTTGTACTTTTTGAAATTTTTTCTGCTCTTTTAAGATCAACGGTTAGCTCAGGGATAGAAGAATATACTCCGTTTTTACATTTATCAAGTACAATATGTAAAGCTTTATTATATTTTACTTCGGCTTCGACTTGAAGAATAGTGAATATAATATTGCCTATATTTTTATACACGTCTGCCATTGAATAATTTTCATTTTTAAATATATTACCGAAATTATATGTAATATGTATCTTTTTTTCACTGTCTATGGATATATTTTTCGGATCTGTTATACAAGCAAGTGCTCCTATTGGAAGAATTGAAAGTGTATTGAGTTTCATGAGAATTTTTTCTAAAAAAACACATCTTTCTTCAAAAACAGTTACACATAATTCTTTAGAAAATTTAGATTTTATATTTTCACAGTTTTTGTATTTAAATACAGCATAAAAATTTTTATCTAATACAAATAAATCCTCAAAATCCTTTATTTTATTTTTTGAATTAAAACAAAAGAAGAAACTTTTAAATATTTCCATATTTTTTCTAATAAAAGGTATTTTATTCATTATGTACAAATTATCCGGAGTGTTTTCTTCTTTAAAGGCGATCAATACTTCAATATTTTCATCTGCATGTAAAGTTCCTATCAAAGTATAATCGGACATATTTTTAAGGTTTTGCATAAATTTTTGCACCTTCCTTTTTTTAAATAAAAAACAAATTTTTGGCTCTTGACTTAATTGTTTTATGCTAATATACTATATTATATAATGAATTTTATAAATAGTAAAGATGAATATACTTGGAAATTTTAAAAATTTTGGGTATTTTTTTGAAGGAGGCTGCGGAATGTTTAAGCTGAGGGATAAGTTTAAACTGAAGCGTAAATCGAGTTTAGAGGTGAAAGAAAAAAAAAGACTAAGTTCGGTAATAATAGGTATATTTTTTGTAATATTAGGCCTAATCTTGGGATATTTGGTACAATTTACATTTTACAGACCGGATTTTGGAGTATTTTTAAGTTCAGATATGGACCCAGCCGGAAATGTTTATGTATTGGGAGTTAATACAGATAAAAATAAATATAAAGTAACAAAAGTTACATCTGCCGGAAAAGTTCAATTTCAAATGGATTTGGACAATTCTACCGATAAAATAGAAAATACATATAGATTTATTGAGTCCGACTCAAAAGGTAATTTCTATATAGTAAAAGAAGAAAGAAATAAAGATGCTGTTGTAAATGATAAATCCGAATATCCTATAATCAGAGAATCTGTACAAATGTATGATTCAAATGGTAATTATATAAAACCGGTCGCTTCTGCGGATTTTTCAACAGATGCAAATCCTCCTATTGTTCCTTATATAAGAAAAGTTCAAATCGTTGATCAGAAAATTACTTTAGTTTGTGCCATAGATACAACATATAGAGTAATAACCGCAGATCCTCTCCAAGATAAACAAAATGAAGAGTTAAAGACATTTTCTATAAGTCCTATAGTGGACCGAAACGAAAAAAATATGGAATGGGTACAAGATATAGCAGTCCTTTCAAACGGGAGAGTAATTTATTCCACAAAAAGCGGTAAATTTTATGCAATGGATAATCAAAGTACATTCCTTGACTATACGGAGGTGATTTCAAGAAACAGTGTATTGCTTACAGGATTTAGCGTGGACCAAAACGATAATTTGTATTTTACCGATGCTTTGAGCGGAAATTTTTATAAAATGGATACCAGAAGTATTTCTATGACAAATCTTTATCAGCCGGAAAGCACAATCATTCAAAATGCTGATATAAAAATACAGGATATACGGGCTCCGAAACTTATTTCAGTTGATGACTATTATGCTCCGTCAAAAGATTTTAAAAATCCTTATCATGTTAGATTTGGGTCTAATAGTTTAGTTGTAAAAGATATAACCGGAGCATTTATTCCGGTGGGACTTTTAATTATGTTGGGAGTAGCCGGTGCAGTTATCGGTTTTTATTTAATTCTGAAAGTATTTTCTAGATATGAAATAAAGCGTATACCTTTGGCAATAAGAATTACAGGCTTGTTTTTACCGGTTTTTTTGGTTTCAATGATGGTTTTACTTTTTGTTACAGTAAAAGATGCATCTGAAGAATATGTAAAAGTTTTAAAAAATGACCAAGATATTGGTGCAAAAATCGCTTCAGACCACATTGATGGAGATTTGTTTTTTTCTCTTGACCACACCGGAGAATACATGAACACAAATTATATAACTGTAAAAAATATGGTTCAGGAGGCTTACAATGATATTGCTTCAAAAATAGGAGACCGCAGTGATTATGTTGTGGCTTACGTTGTAAAAAATAACAAAATTTATTCAGCTTTCAACAGTAAATATAAAACACAATCGGAATCATACGACAGCCTTAGATATACAAATCCCGATATGATTACAAATGAGACTATACTTATTGATTTTGCACTTGAAAGAGATGAAACGGAAAAGATTTATAATGCGTGGAACGATTTTATATCAGAGACAAAGGATGCAGATATAGTAAGAGTGGAATTTAATGATGTATACGGAGGACTATCCGCATCATTTGCACCTATTAAAAACAGAGAAGGAAAACCGGTTGGTTTTGTCGGTAATTTTATGGATGCGGGTATTCACAGAGACAGAAGAATTCGTCAGATACTGGGACACTCGGCTTCATCTATTCTCGTAACTTTGATTTTAGTTTTTGGATATATGTGTTTAATAGTAAAATATGCATTGAGACCTATTAAAACTCTTGAAAAAAGCATAAATGCAATGGGAAAAGGAGTTTGGAATACAAGGGTAAGGGTAACATCGAAAGATGAGTTTGCAGATATTGCGGAAACATTTAATCTTATGTCTTCAAAAATGGATAAATATACTTCTAATCTTATACTATTAAATGAAAAATATGTTAAATATGCACCATCTGAAATTTTCCAGTTACTGGGCAAAGATAAAATTACTTCGGTTCATTTACATGATTATAAAACACTTAATATGAATATTCTTTACCTTACTTACAATATATCATGTCAAGATACAGGCAGTTTCAGTTCAGAAAAAGAGCTTTTTGATGTTTTTAATGCAAGTTATGAGAGTTTCTTTGATGTGGTAGATAAAAACAGAGGAGTTGTACATTTATTCAGTAGTATTGGTGCAAGAATTCTTTTCCCGGAAAAAGCTGAAGATGCATTTAATGCTTCACTGCAATTCAAAGAAGTATTTCTTAACGATAATATAAGAAAAACCATGAATTTGACACTCGGGTCCGGAGAAGTTTTACTTGGAATTTCGGGAAACGCCAAACGCAGAGGTGTTATTGTTGTTTCAGACCAACTTATGCAACTGTTTAATATAGATAGATATTTGAAGACACTTAAAATAAATCATGTTGCAACAGACGCAATTATAAAAAAATTACCGCAGACAGGGCTTTGTAATTACAGATTTATTGGAAATATAGCTAAAGTTTACAGTCCCGGAAGTGTCGGAGTCTATGAAATAATAGATATGAGCAATCAATATAGAAAAAACCTTTATTTAAATACTAAAGAATTATTTGAAAATGCAGTTAAAGTTTATATGAATCGTGAATTTATAAAAGCGAGAAAAATGTTTTCGGATGTTTTAAAAGTAAACAGTAATGACGCTGTTGCAATTCACTACTTAATGAAATGCGACGAACAGATAAATATTAAGGAAAATAAATTTAACAGAAAAGAGTGGAACGGAAATTTATTTGACTAAGCAGTCGTGATGAATTTTTGAAGAAAGGTGGCAGGCTAATGGCTAATGGATATTTGGGTCCTATAAGTGAAATTACTTCAAGAATAGTATCTTCAGTACAGTCTCAGATTACAGGCATGACAGCCTGGGTATTCAAACTTCAAAATTTTGCGACTCAAATGGCTCAAGGTGCACAGCAAAAATTACAAAAATATATGCACACTCTCACCAAAAAGCCAACGTCAAAACAAGATTATTGGAAAGTTTTAGGACTTTATTTCTCTAAAAGATTCGTTATCATGTCAACAATTGTAATTTGCGTTTTAGGTTTTTTAGGAATAGCATACGGGTATCCTTGGGCTGAAGGTAAACTTTGGAGAGCTACAATAAAAGTCGACAGTGAGAAATATTCATATTTTACAGGCAAAGTAAAAGTTATAGATACAATGGGTCAAACAGTTTATGTGGGAGATATGGAAAAAGGACATCCGAGCGGATATGGAACTCAATATGACAGTGCAGGCAGAATTCTTTATGAAGGAAACTTTAAATCGGGAAAATATAACGGGGAAGGAAAACTTTATAACTCTGACGGAATCGTTATATATGAAGGAAATTTTTTAAATAATAAATATGATGGAAGCGGCAAAACTTATAATGATATAGGAAAAGTAACGTATGTAGGTGAATTTGCAGTCGGACAGAAATCCGGAAAAGGAATAGATTACGACCCGAAAACTCAACTCAGAATCTATTACGGTGAATTTCAAAATGGATTGAGACAGGGAAACGGTGTAATGTACGATTCTGATGGAACAACGATTATTTATGAGGGAAATTTTACTTCAGGAGAATACAATGGAATAGGAAAACTTTATGAAAACGGAAATCTTTTATATTCGGGAAATTTTGCACTTGGTAAGTATGACGGAGAAGGAAGTCTTTATGATACAGATACCGGAGCATTGGTTTATGCGGGTAATTTCAAAGAAGGACTGTATGACGGAAACGGAAAATTATATGATACCGGAACAGGCGTAGTACTTTATGACGGAAAATTTTCAAAAGGTAAGAAACAGGGAGAAGGTTCTTCATTTGATTCTTTGGGTTCGGAATCTTTTAGTGGAACTTTCAGAAGCGATAGTATAGATTATATGCAGTATTTAGGTTCCACGGTAGATGAAGTGACTTCTCAATTTGGACAGGAAAGTTATCGTACGGAAGTTGATAATAAGATGATTCTTACTTATCTTTCTTTAGATGCTTCAATTGTTTTTAAAGTAGACTCAAACAAAGGAATTTATGTTTGTGAAAAAGTTATAATCGGAACAAAAGATAAATTCATGGGACTCGGAGCACAAAGTACCGCAATGGAACGCAGAGAAGTCATGGGAGAACCATTTTCCTCAATTAACTTTAATATGCCGAACTATTATAAAACGATTCTTCAAGATTTATCAATTAACATAAATGATTTAAGCAGAGTTCCGAGTGATAAATATATTATGGATCAATATTTTATAAGATTTTACTTTAATGAAGGAAGGACCGAACTGAAATGTATTGAAATTTGTTCCATGTAGCATTTGAACACAAAAAATTTAAAAAATAATAAAATGTAAAAACTAAGGTAAAAACCAAAGGAAAAATCAAGAGAAAAACCTAAAAAATAGGATTGAAAGTATAAGTTTACGATAATAAAAAGGAGTGTAAAATAATGAGAACAATGAAAAATATAGGAAAAGAAATATTAGCAACTTCTTTATCGGGAATAATGGCAATAAGCATGGCTCTTTCTTTCGTAAATGCAAATGACAGTACGACAGATGTTCAAGTAACAACACAAGATACTACCGTAAACACCGAAAAAAATCTTACAAGTGATGAAATTGAAAAAATAATCGATGATTTAAAAGTTTCGACCAATATAGATAATGTCCTTGAAAAACTTGATGAAATAATAAAACGTGCGGAACTTTCAGGAAATGACGCTTTAAAACAATATGCGGAAAATACTAAATCCAAATATGAACTTCAAAAACAACTTGATACTCTCAATAGCTTAATTGAAGCCATGAAAAAGAAAAACAGCGATATTAATGCCTTAGATGATGAATTTAATAAAGTTTTATCGGTAACCACAATTCTTGAAGATTTAAAAGGTGCTCTTTCGGAAGAAGCCTTAATGGTTCTTGAAACATTAAGTTCAGAAGATATAGGAAAATTACAAGAAGTTTTTGCTGAAATAGAAGGACTTGTTGACCTTAACGATATAGATTCCTTATCAGTTAAACAACGTTCGCTTTTAGATACTTTAATGCTTTATGAAGCAATTAAACAAAATATGTTTTCGGAACATCGTGCGGAAGTTGCAAATGATGCACTTTCGATTGCGGTAACATTACTTAAATCATATGAAAAACAAAAATATTCTGAACCCGATTACAATACTTTGGTCGAAAAATCAGAAGAGTTTGCAAGTAAAGGTAAAAAAACAGCCGGTGTATTTCCGGAACAGGTAATTTTTCTTGATGGAGCATTTAATCTTAAATTTATGCCGGTAATGTATGATGGACATATTTTAATAGCAATAGATGATGCTTATCAATATATAGATGCAAAAGTTGACTATATGTATAATAATGCGAATTTGGTAATTCAGTCTCCCGGAAATACATTGGAACTTACAAGTGGTAAAAACGTTGCATATTTAAACGACGAACCTAAAAGTATGCCGGTTCCGGTAATGAGCATAAACAATACAATATATATTTCAGCTGAATTTTTTGCACAAACTTACGGCATTTCGTATAGATACATATCTGATTTACAGACAATAATAATGTATAAAAATTTAAATCAATTAAGCAATCCTTCCGAACCGAATGAAATTAATGTTGAGTAGTCAAATGGAGCGGATATGGATTAAAAATTGGAGGAGGCAAAATTGTGGCTAAGTATTCTATAATTTCAGATATCGGAAAAGGCATTGTAAATATGTTGAGGGATAAACTTGTTCCCGAACCGATAGATAAGCCGGAATATATCGGAATGTGCGAACCTAAGAACCGAGGAGGATACGTAGTTGGAATACATCCTTATGATATCCAAGAAAACAGAGATGGAAAGGCTCAAGAGGCTTTCACATTGGCGGATGGGAGCGTACAAGCTCCTCCCGCCAGAATAGAAATTTACTTTATGATATCGGTTGCAAGTAAGGCGGATATTGAAAATAAAGCCATAGAAGAAGCTAGAATTATAGGAAAAGTAATTCAAGTAATGAATGATAACCCAAATATTCCGGCTAGTTATATGCCACAGACGATGGAATATCCAAGAGAACTTGTTCCGATAAGTATGCTTCCTTTGGAGGTTGAGGAAAAGGTCAAGATTTGGACGTTGTTTGGAGAATCATATAAAATTTCGTCGTTCTATGTGGCGGGGCCGATAGCCATAGAATCTGAAAATATCCAAAAACCCAATAAGAGAGTTAAATCCTTGCTCCTTAACAGTACTCAATTTGTACCTAAGAAAATTATACAGTTTGAGACACGTATTAAAGAAGAAGATATTGATGACGAATACACACAGCAAGATGCGGAAGAATCCGGTGTCAACAATGATGATGACGGAGACGATGATTTTTAAAATAAGTTTTGACAGGGATGAGTTATATGAGAACGTTGTACAGGGCTTCTTTAGCGTTTTTGCTAATTGATATGTATACCAAAAACCCTATCAACAATGCGATTGTATTGTGTGATGGTAAGCAAATTCGCTATACACGGAAAAGAAGCGGATATTATGTTTTTTCCGATTTGTATCCTAAAAACTATCGCATAGATATAATTTGTGATGGATTTTTAGACTTACGTTTGGACTTTGAAGTAAGAGCCAATGAGACTAAAACTGTTATTATGAATTTGCCTTATGCTGCAGATAATCCATCCATACAAAAGGAAAAACATTTTGAAATTTATGTAAATAAGGACGGAACCCCTTTAAAAAACGGAAAAGTCCGCTTCAAACTTAAAGATGACCTGAATTTCATTAAATTAATAAAACCTGCCGAAGCGAGAAAAAATAAAATATTTTTTAATATTGAAAATAATAAAAGCTTTACTTTTCAAAAATATTCTTATTACATCAATGGAACGGAAAATGAGTTTTATATTTATGGCTATGATATAGCAAAATCATACTATCTTCTTGATTCTCCTCTGGAAGCGTCTTTAGAACCCGGAGGAAATCTTTATCCCATTTGGGATTTGAGAACAGATAAAAACGGAAAAGTTATTTTACCTGTTTTCAGACAATTTATGAAAGGACACAAAGCAAGATTTGAAGTATTTGCTGATGGTAAATGTTCAAAGATGAAATTATCTGTTCCTGAGGAAGATGACAGCGAAAAATTAATTGTTGCGGAAACAGATTTGACAGACCTTGCACCACCACCTTTGCCAAAAACTCTTGAAAAGCCGAAAGAGGAAAATAATGGTGAAGAATTTGAATTGGACGACGTTGAGGGCGAAGATATTGATTTAAGCAAACTGCCGCCGCAAGGACAACAGGTTATTGATGAAAATGTTCCCGCTTCGGCTATGTTGCCACAACGGCAGACGGACGAAATTAATTCCCAAAACGGAGGAGTACCACCGGAGGAACAATTTAATAATATGGGA
>CAQJOC010000044.1:0-7417 GCA_948815685.1 uncultured Eubacteriales bacterium
ATTAATTTTATCTATTTGGCCTTTATTTTTGTTGCTTTATTTCGTGTGAACACGCCATAGAGCCTTTGACTTTTTTAAATTTGTTTTTAATATATTTTATTTCGCCTCGGTAATTTTTATCTTATTAAAAGGTATTCCGGTTTGCCCTGACACTATGTCTCGAATTGTTATAACAGAACTTTCGTTTAAACTTCCGGGATTAACAATTATACTGCATTCTCCGTTTTGCAGAAATGCCATGCATTCGCCGAATCCTTTTGCTTTTATTAAATTTTCAACATTAGACTCTTGCTGTATTGATTTTGCAATTTTTTCAGCATTTTCCATAGCGTTTGATTTTGCTTTTTCATCTAAATTAACATCAGAAAGAGAACTTTTAATAAGTTGAGTTGCCTCATCACGAGATTTTTGACGTTCCATTTTTGCTTTTGCAAAATATTCCGCCGTTTCCTTTGACATATTTATTACAGGTTTGGCATCTTCATCATTATATTCCGGGGTTTTTGAAGTATTTACATATCTTGCTTCTCCCAATTCTTTTTGTGTATGCAATATGTCTGTGGCATTTAGACCTTTATCTTCCGAAAAATGCCAATTCAGATACACAGCTGCTCCCAGGGCTAAAACAAGAGAGGTTAAAATTAATTGACGTCTGTGAAGTTTCATTTGTATTCCTCCATAATTTTTTATTAATTTGAATAATTTATTAATTCGATTTAGTAACACATACTTTATTTGAGGGGATACTTAAAGCTGTGGTAACCGCACTTATAATTCTCTGCTGAACGGTAGGATTGTCTCCGCCTGAGCATACAATTATTACTCCTTTTATTTTAGGTTGAATTTCAGTTACCGCTAAAGCATGTTCAGTCCCTTCGCAGTCCTTAATCGTTATGTATTTTTTTTCACAATCGTCACTCTCCTTTTTGCGAGTTGTTTCGCCGTTTGTTTTATCCTCAGAGGCTTCTTTGTTTTTCTTTTCTTCAGTTGCATATACTGTTTCAGTTCCGTTTTCAAGGGTTACTAAAACTTTCGCATCTCCGGCACCTTTTATACTTGAAACAATACTTTCAAGGTTTCGCTCTAAGCGTTCCGAATATTGGTCTGAATTTATTTTCGTTTCAGGTATTTTTTTTACATTACCTCCTTTTGGTTTTAAGAAATTAGAAATAAAAATCAAAAATATTCCTAAAAGGCCTAATATAATTATTAAACTTTTATTTTTTTCTTCAGATAAAAATTTATTTAAAAAGCTAAAAAATGAATTATAAAATGATTTGCAAGATAATTGAGAAAAATCTTCTTTTGTTTCAGTTGTTTCCTGCCTATTTAACAACATTTAATTTACCTTCTTTTTTATTTTACCTTTGCCTTATCCTTTTTTACTTTTATTTCTCTTTTTTATTCAACGAGCAAGTTAAACATTAACCTTTGTTTCCTATTTTTTATTTTTAAGTCTTTTATTTTTTAATCGTTTATTTTTAATTCTTTTTTTAATTTCAATTCATTATTATGACCTCCGTCTCAATATTTAATCTCTTTTCCAGCTCCTTTTTTATTTTTAAAATTTCAGAATCAGTGAATTGAGATTTATTGCTTTTATTTTTACAATTTTTAGGTATATATACTTTGCATTTACTAATTGATATGCAGCCATCTTCATTTGTATCCATAGACAGTTGAATTTTTTCATCTTTAATATCTAAAATATCTAAATCTTTCAATATTTCCTTTATAATATTCTTTAAATTTTGTTTTGCTAAAGACTTAAATTGCTTATCCATGCTTTTTATGAACTTTTCTGTTTGATTGGGAATTTTTTCACAAGGGGGAATTTTTATTTTAAAATCGGGAATACCTTCGGATAAAGGAAAGAGCATTGAAGTAAGAAGAAACAAAGCAAGTACGATTCTTAAAGGTTTTTCCATATTTCCAGACGGAAGAATAAGGTCTATAATTACGCATACTGCGGAAGATAAACAAATTAGTCCTGCCCATTGTCCTGTATAATTTATTTTAACCACCGCTCCCAATAATAAGAATAATAACAGTTGAAACAATAAAGACGGCAACACATGATAATATAATTGCCATAAGTGCCTGTAATACTTTGCTTATCGAACGCAAAAGTCCGGATATTTTTCCTTGAGACAAGATATCGCTTGCCGCCGAACAAGTGGACAGCAAAAAAATCCAAATCATACATTCGACAAGGGCAGGAAGAAATAAAATTCCCAATGCTATTATTCCGAATACTCCGGCACCGGATTTCAAAAGTTTTAAACAGCTTTGAATAGTACTGCATGCATCACCGAGTGCACTTCCGACTATGGGTACAAAACTTGAAAGAGCGAGTTTTGCAGTTTTACCTCCTATGTTATCAGTTGGAGATGCGACAAGTGTTTGAAGTGCTAAAAGTGATACAAAAGCTGAAACGGAAATTCCCAAAAATGATTTTATTACCCTGTAAATCACACCGCAAAGACCATTTAATTTTAATCTCGGAGTTATAGATGACATTGTTGCGATGCCAAGCATAGTGTTCATTAAAGGAACCAAAAATCCGGTACAAAGATAAGATATTATTTGTCCTGCTCCTGTCATCATCATATGATATGAGGAAGCTGACACCGTTTGACCTGAAGCAAGCATTATGCCAACCATTATGGGGATAAAACATACAATAAATTCAGATGCTGCCTTTATTATGCCTGAAGTCGTAGCAATAAACTCAACAATCGGACCTATTATGCAAGTACAAATACAAATTGAGCCTATTGCTGACATAATTTCGCTCATTTTTGTTTTTTTTAGGGAAAAATCAATGCTATCTATCATAGCACAAAGAAGGATAACAGCTATAACAGGCGAAACTGATTTCATAGGTGAAGAAAATTTTTCTTTTGTTTTTTTTATTGTCTCATTAAAAATTTTAATCGGTGAAAGTTTAGAAAGTTCATTAAAATCATTATTTTTAATACCCATATTTTCTAAAGTTTTTACTGAATCCTTTGGAAGAAGTTCAGTAAGTTTATCCATCCCGCTGAGGTGAAGTTGTTCATTATAAATTTCATTTATATCGTTTAAAGCAAATACAAATTCTGAAATAATAAATATAAAACAGAAAAAAATAAATATTTTTTTGAACATTGCCTAACCTCCCATAAGATTTAACGAAGATTGAATAATTTTTTCAAATAAGGGAAGTGCCATAATGACAATAGCAACTTTTCCAACCCATTCAACTTTTGCTGCCAAGGAATTTTCACCGGCGTCTCTACAGGCATCTGAAGAAAATTGAGCAATAAGACATATACCTAAGCACTTAAAAAGGATAATTCCATATTCTTTTGGAATTTTGGAATGGGATAAAAGTTCATTAATTTGATTTATTATAGGAGCAAGTTGATTTAAAAGTATGGCAAGAACAATTATTCCGGACGAGATGTTTATAAGTATTGAATATTCAGGCAGATAATTTTTTATTGTGAGGGAAATTACTGCAATTACGAGAATTATTCCGATTATCGATAGTGTATTCATTTTTTATATTTCTTATAGTCCAAAGACTGATTTTATGGTTTTAAATAAAGTATCTATCTGCCGAATAATCATCATAAGAACTACAATAAGCCCCGCAAGAGTAGTCATCATAGCTTGTTCTTCTCGTCCGGAGCGAATTAATAATTGATTAAGAACGGATACAATAATTCCTATTGCAGCGATTTTAAAAACTAAATCTACATCCATTTAAAATTCCTCCACTTTAAATAAGGAAAAACAATTCGGGAAAATTTTCTCAAATATTTGTTTTAATTAAGCAAATTAAAAAAGATTGTCCGAATAATTAAGTTTGTTTCATAGGCACACTTCAGAAAAAACCTCTACAAAAACCAAGGTTTAGATTAAAAAGAGAGCGATTGCCGCACCTATGCACACTCCAAATATTTGATAAAGTTTTTCCTTTGTCCTTTTTTCTTCCCGAGCTTTCTGAAGATACGGAATTGCCGATTCATAACTGTATTCACAGTTGGATATTTGTCCGTCAACATCAGTAGTACCCAGTCTTAAGCCAAATCCGACAATTATTTCTGATAAAGTTTTAGAAATTGGAAGGTTGTTTGCGGGATAAGAAAAGGTTTTTTTCCAAGCTACGGGAAAAGCTTCACCGCAATTCATATAACCGAGGCATTTTTTTAAAGCTTGGTAAAATACGCCGTTTCCATTTTGTTCTTTTAATATGTCTTCAAGATGACTTCCCGAATATCGTATTTCATTTTGGAGCGTTTTTATAAATTCCATATACTCCTCTATAAAACGGACTCTGGCAGAAAGTTTGAGGGCTGCCATGTTTCCGGCTAGAATTCCGGAACTAATTAAAGTCAGAATTCCGACAATTTTTAGCATACAAATCCTCCATTTTTAAAAATTCAAAATCCCCTGTATATTTGCTTTTATCATTAAGAAGGATAATATTTTGAAACGCACCTATGGATAAGAGACTTTTTATTTGCTTTCGTTTTAAAAGGTTATTTATATCTCCTGAATGCACGCTTGCTATTATTTCGGCTCCTGCGTTTAAGCCTTCTTCTACAGCTGATATTTCCGAAACAAGTCCTATTTCATCGCAGATAACTATATCCGGTGAAAGAACTCGGACTGCTTGAAGTATACCGATGCCTTTCGGGTATCCGCTTAAAACATCACACATTCCTATATCAACCTGGGGAATCCCACGATAGACTGCAGCTATTTCGCCTCTTTCATCTATTACTGATACTTTTTTTGTTCTACCGTTTTTCATATCGGACAAATTTCTTGCAATGTCTCTGAGAATAGTAGTCTTTCCGGAAGAGGGAGGACCTGCAATCAATGTTCCTTTAGGATTAAATGTAATTTTTTCAAGAATTTTTTCCGAACACCCTTTGATTTCTTTAGCAATGCGTATGTTTATTGAAGAAATATCACGAATATTGCTAATTTCTGTCCCATTTGTTACTGCGGTACCGCAAATTCCCGCTCTATGTCCTCCTTTTAGTGTTATAAATCCATTTTTTATTTGATTTTGATAGCTGTATACGGAATAACTGCAAATTATTTTTATAATATCGGCAATATCGGATGGAACAGCATAAAGCAAAGTTTCTTTCGATGAAATTTTTCCGTCATGAGATATAAAATATATACTGTCAGGACAAACAATAGATAAATTTTTATTTACGCGTATTCTGATTTCTTGTATGACTTGCTTTGTGGCAGGTTCTAGTTTTTCGAGTATACATCTGAATTTTTTATTTAGGCATAAAATCGCACTGTCAAAACCTTTGGCTTTATCCTGTAAATTAAGATTAAAATTCATACTTGTCCTCCTTCTTATAAATTGATATGGGCTTGGCCCAAAAAGTAGAACAGAAAGTTATTTCAGAAAATAAATTCAGCAAAAATGCTTTTAAGTAAATACCATACAAAAGATATCTATAAAATTTAAATAAGATTTGTGGAGATATTTTTGATTATATAATAATAAAATTATTGGGAGTTAATAAACATTTATATAAATTTATTATATGAGTTGTTTAAAAATTTAATAAGGTATTGTCGCTATATAATTTTTATGAGGTGTTGCCTTAGCTTTTATTTTATGTGTGAACAGGCTCTAAAAGGGATAATTTGCAATTTTAAAATTAGATATATATAATTATCGTGAGGTGAAAATATTGGAAGTTGGGGAAAGTATTGCAATAATTATCCCTTGCGTCGATCCGGATGAAAAATTATTAAGTACTGTTTTTAATCTATTCTCTGCAAGATTTAAAAATATAATTATAATAGATGATGGAAGCGATGAAAGTACTGTCCATTATTTCGAGAAAGCTAAAGAACTTACTGACTGTCTTATCCTTTCACATGCGGTAAATCTTGGAAAGGGACGAGCTTTAAAAACCGCTTTTAATTTTATTCTTACAAAATGTCCCGATATAACTTATGCTGTTACAATAGATTCTGACGGTCAACATAGCGTTGAGGATGTAAAAAATTGTTTCAGGGCTATTTCTAAAAATCAAGAAGAATTAATACTTGGAGTAAGAAATTTTACAAATACGGGTAACAAAGTTCCCTTTAGGAGTAAATTTGGAAATATTATTACAAAAAAGGTCTTACAGCTGTTTTGTTCCATTAACATAACGGATACCCAAACAGGCTTGAGAGTTTTTTCCAGAAATTTAATGAAAGAATTTTTAAAAGTTCCGGGGGAACGATTTGAATATGAAATGAATATGCTTCTCAGGGCAAAAGAAAAAGATATAATAATAAAAGAAGTTCCGATTAAAACAATTTATATAGAAAATAACAAAACTTCCCATTTTAATCCTTTAACGGATTCTTTGAGAATTTATGCTACTATTTCTAAATTCATAATATCTTCTTTTGCTTCTTTTGTTATAGATATTTCGGTTTTTTATATTCTTAGTGAAATTCTAAAAAATAAAATATCTTCCTATTTAATACTTTCAGCCTATCTGTCTCGGGCTATGTCGTCTTTATTTAATTATTCAATTAATAAAAGTACAGTATTTAAAAATAAATCCAAAAATATTAATACTTTAGTAAAATATGCAATTTTGTGTGTAGGACAAATTACTTTGTCTGCTTTTTTGACACAAAGTTTATTTAATTTAATTCATATTAATGCAACTTTTATTAAAATAGTAATAGATTTTGTTTTGTTTTTAATAAACTTTAAAATTCAATCCGGGTGGGTGTTTAAATAAATGAAAGAAACTTGCATTACATTTAATATTAAATGTAAGTATAACTTGAGTTTATTGAGCCTTTTTTTTATCTCTTTTTTAGCTTGTATACCCTTTTTTTCAAATAGAACTTTTGAAATAACTAATTATAGAGATTTTTTTTGTGCTTTTTCAGGTAATAAAATACTAAGTCTCGCTCTTTTCATATTTATATTTTTTCTTTTTAAAAGATATTGGAAATTTTTTAAAATTGAAAAATATGATGTTAAATATAAGGCTTTTTTATCCGTGTGTTTTTCACTGTCTGAGGTAATAGGTTACAGTATAGATAGATATAAAAAATTATTTTATCCTTGGTTTAATGGATATATTTTACTATTTGATTTAATACTGTTTTTAGGTTATTTTATAATCTTTTATTTTATGGTAAGTCTAATATTTTACGGCTTCGAAAATTTATCTCAAAAACTTGAAAATAATTCTACTCTTTTTCACGAAAAATATGAATATTTTTCCGATAATACAAAATCCATATTTTTTGTAGTGGGGATACTTATATTATCTTGGTCTTTGTACTATATTATATTTTTTCCCGGTGTGGTTACATGGGATTCTTATTATCAAATTGAACAAGGGCTTAGGTTCGTTCCACTAACTGATGAACA
>CAQJOC010000044.1:7427-8859 GCA_948815685.1 uncultured Eubacteriales bacterium
CCCGTTTTTGCATACTTTATTTCAAGGCTTTGTAATATCATGTGGTTCTAAAATTTTAGGTACAATAAATTTAGGAATTTCCGTACAATCGATAATTCAGATGATTTTTGTTGCTTTTGTGATTTCCTATTCTCTAAAGACAATGGCTAAATACCAAATCCCTCCGGTCGTCAGAATTATATCTCTCCTATTTTATTCGCTTCATCCTTTAATCGGAATTTACAGTGTAACTTTATGGAAAGACATTTGGCTTTCGACTTTCATACTTTTATATTGTTCTTTATTGATAGATATATTTTGTGATTCTGAAAAATTTTTTAAATCTAAACTTAAAGTTTTTTTATTTATGTTGACGATACTCTTTATAATGCTTTCCAAAGGTACCGGTATAATTTATATTGTTCTTTCTTTTATTCCTCTATATTTTAAACTGCAAAAAAAATATTTTTTCAAATCATCTATAATATATTTATTATCTTTCACGGTGATTTTTTTTATAAGAGTTTTTTTGATGCCTTATTTGGGTATTATCAAAGGTCACGTAAGAGAACCAATGTCTGTTCCTATTCAGCAAATTGCCAGAGTTGTCAAAGAGCATGGCGAAGACATAAATGATGAGCAAAAAATTGAGATAAATGAAATTCTTCCCTTTGATCGCCTTCCTGATTTATATAGTCCCACACTTTCTGATAATGTTAAAAGTGAGCTTAATGAAAAAATATTTTTATCTAATCCACGAAAATATGCAAAATTATGGATTAAACTTGGACTCCGATATCCGAAAACTTATATAGAGTCATTTTTATGTAATAGTTATGGATATTGGTATCCTGAAGTAAAATATTGGATTGTATCGAGTGACAGTTATATTAAAATGATAAATTTTTATAAAAGTAATGATTGGGAAATATATGATAAGGATATAGAACGTTATCCTTCAAATGACTTAAATTTTAGAAATACTACTGCTGAATTTATTAATAAATATATAAGAGAAGTTCCGATAATATCATCTTTATTCAGTGTCGCGTTTTATTTTTGGGCTGAATTATTAGCTTTTGCATTTCTTTTAAAAAATAGAAAAAATAATATAGGAGTTTTATTTTCTATTGTTTTTGCTACATTTTTAGGCTGTATCATGTCTCCTGTACATGCTGAAATGAGATATGCCTATCCGGCGGTTTTAATGTTTCCACTTTTTTTGTCTTTTAGTTTATTTAAGGCAAAAAAACTTTAATTACAGAAATTTCAAGTTTTATGTTTTGCTGTTTTTGCTTGTCAGGAAGATGAAAATTATAATTACGGAAACACCTCGCAAAAATTATATAGCGACAATGCCTCGTTAGATTTTTAAATAAATTATATTATAAATTCATCTAAGTATTTATTAATTGTTAAAAATTTTATTCTTATATAGGCCTTGTCTGAAAAA
>CAQJOC010000045.1 GCA_948815685.1 uncultured Eubacteriales bacterium
TCCACGATGTCTTAGCTTTCTTGCTACGCCTCGCTCCCCGTGTGACAACTTCTTTTGTTGAACCAATTTCTTTGCTTCAGCTTCTGTCAGTAGAGTAGGAGAGCACCGACTTTTCACATTACTGTGGCAAGTTTGCGCAATACTCTCTCCGAACCGTGCTTACACTTCTCAATGTACACGGCTCTCCACTTCTATTTATGACGAATGGTGTATTTTCTTGTGACATTCTTTACACACAACCAAGGTTTTACGTTTTCTTGCAATCATAGTTTTTTCCCATTGCTTTTTATCTTTAAGATTTTTCAATTTGTTTGTATGATGTATTTCATACAAAGCTTGGTTATCATATCTGCCACACAGTTCGCATTTATTCGCTTTTAATCTTTTTTCAAGTGAATTTACGTTACTGTAATGTGCATGATTTTGTATTTTATCTATATCATTTATGTATGCCGTTTTCCTTAACAAATTAAAATATTTAATAAAATCATCATTCTTTTTGTCCTGTTTTTGTTTCGTATGGCACACCCCACGATTTTTCAAATTGAAATTTCCTTTTTATATGGAATATTCTGCACTTATGTATATGTGCAAGAGTTTTCAAGCAACTTGTACTCCATTAAATATGTGAAATAATTTAACTTTCCAAAATTGCTTGCCAAACTGTAGTAATTGCAAATACCTCTTGTTTGTGAATTGAAGGTATCTATTACTTCTAAATCTGACAGTCCACACATAGCGAATCTTTGCCCAGGAATTATTGTTCCGTCAAATTTCTGCCTTATGATTTTTCTATCAAACATGAATTTTTCTATTTTATCAAATGAAATAAGCAGTTCAACTGAATTATTCAGTGTTCTTTGAATAGTTCCATTTGCCTTACGGTTCCCTTCGTTGTTTCTACGTACGTTTATATCATAGCTTAAGAACCTTGCGTTCTCTGAACTATGAGTAATCTTTGTTTTTTCTTCGCTTAGCTCAAGATTCAAATTTTTTGATATAAATCCCTTTAATTCATGTTTTATTTTTTCTGCTTCTTCTTTTGTTCCACTTATACCGATTATAAAATCATCGGCATATCGGACATAAACAAGCTTTTTGTCTGTTGCGTCTTTATATGGTAGTTTTCTGCGTTCTACTTTTAATTGATGAACTTTTTTAATCAAACTTTGCTTTTCCTGATAACTATCTGTATTTCGTATTTTCCGTTCTATACTTTGTATTTCCGTACTTTTCTCACAATATGGTTTTGAATATGCTCTTTTTACCTTTTTGTCAAATGCTTTTTTGAGCTTATCAACTTTTTATCCAATTCATGCAAATATATGTTTGCGAGTATTGGCGAAAGTATCCCTCCTTGTGGTGTTCCGCTGTATGTTCTGTGATATTTCCAATTTTCCATATATCCGGCTTTTAAATATTTTCCTATGAGGGTTACAAATTTACTGCCTTTTATCTTTTTGAATAATATTTTCAGTAATATCTTGTGGTCTATATTATCAAAACAACCTTTTATGTCACCTTCAATAAACCATTTTACAGAACGAAAATTTCTGCTTATTTGACTTAACGCTGTATGGCAGCTGCGTTTCGGTCTAAAACCATGTGAGTTGTCAGAAAATATAGGTTCATATATCGATTCAAGAATTTGTCTTATCGCATCTTGTAGTAATTTATCCCTAAATGATGGTATACCTAATGGTCTTGTCCTACCATTAGATTTCGGAATACATATTCTTCTTACCGCTTTAGGTTTATACTTTTGGTTTTTAAGTTCGTTTATTAGGGACTTAACATATTCAATGCTAAATCCATCTGCTGTGTCATCATCTGTGCCTTTTGTAGCGGCACCAAAATTTGCATACAAATTTTTATACGCCTGCATGTAAATGTCTTCACGCAATAAATATCTATATAGTCTTGTATAGATACCATCTTTATATTCACTCGAATTTTTATAAATTCGTTTCAAAATTTCGGATGTTGCATTCATTTTGAGGTTTCCCCTCACTTTCATCTTTATATTTTGTATCATAGAAGCTGCTTTCCTTCGCCATGTAAACGTTATTAGCGTTCTCGTACTACTACGAAAGCTCCGTATCCATGCGGAATTTTCAAACTACTACTTAGTTATAGCCATATTTACATGGCATTTCCGTTTAGGATATCCCCAGTTAGTGTTATTGCTAAGTTTTAGATTATCGGTTTCGTTTTCGGTCTTTTAACACAAGTTCTCTTGCTCGCGCTGTGGTATTTGCAATCATACTGACATTGAAGGCTATAATATCAGCCAACCACAGAATGGGTCACAAGCTATTTTCCCAATCCCCCTTGGAAATTGATACTCAGACCTTACGTTCACCAAGCTCAGGTTAAACCTTTTATCTAATTGCCGTTGCAGTTTAGTCGTGTCCTTTAGCTTTTGGACAACTTTCTGCTTTCCTGCCGTGCTATGTTCCCGTGTCAGCTTTCGCCTTTCGGTTAGGCAAGTCGGCTCACTTATGATTGTAAGTGATAGTTCTTTATTCTATTTTCAATAACACCCTATCTGGGCGCACGTCTGCTTCAAGTAAAGCCACATATAAATTAACACCTAAAGCTAGAGAGATTTTTGAAAGCTTAAAAGCTAATCAAGAAGAAAACAAAAAATTATTTGGTAGTGAACATATACAATCTGATTATATATTTGTTTGGCAAAATGGCAAACTGTTCAGACCTGATTATGTTACAAGAGATTTTCAGAAAGTTTTAAAAAAGAATGGCTTTGCACACATGAGATTCCACGATTTAAGACATTCATTTGCTAGTATTTTGCATGATAAAGGTTATAGTTTAAAGAAAATACAAAAATGGCTAAGGCATTCTGATATTGAAACGACCGGCAATATTTATGTTCATATATTGAAGTCAAGACAGGTCATTGAAGATGAGAATTTTGACAATATTTTTTCACTATGACATTAATCTACAAAATAACTTAAAAAAATTCTTAGAAAAACAAGAAAAATGAAAAATTAAAAATCGCACAGACACCTTAGAAAGCCAGTATCCATACGATTTATAGATGGTGGAGCATATAAACCCAAATACGAACATTAGATTTCTGTGCAATGGCTTCATTATTACTGTTTTCTTTTAAAGTTCATTTATCAACTTTATTATTGTTTTCTTTGAGCCATTCTTGGAACTCTTTTTGAACTTTTTCTTGAGAAAAATACTTTTTTATTTCTGGAAGTAATTTATATGCTAAAAGCTTTAAATCGTTTTCAGAAATATTTTTTTCTTTGTTGTAATTTTCCATTGCACACTCTCCTTTATATTTTATTATAAAATTGAATTAATTTAATCTGCCGCTGGTTTACGGCAACATTGGAATTTCACCACCCCATCATCTCTCGGATCGGGCTACACTCTGGAAATTAATCTCGACTGTGTAGAAGTATCATTGTGGGCTGTTATCGTTGTGGCGAATTAGTAACCGGCTAATTTTATGTATAAATATTTATCGCTTGTCCAAAATGAAGTCATGGCGTACTTTTACAAACCGCTAGAATAACAGCTAACGTGATTAAATTAATTCATATTCTATTGTCAATGTCCGTTTAGAGGTAAGTTATGGAAAATATCCCTCTACTTATTTAAGAGTCTTTTGAGCGTATTTTTTATAAGTGGATTTTTGTAATTCTACTTTTTAAACATAAACAATTTGATTTTATTAATTATATTATTGAGTTTTTGGAATATAGCAGGCTGACTCATATTATAAATCTTAGCAACTTCGCTCTGAGTTTTATCTTTATAAAAAATGTAGCTAATCAAAGTCTGTTCTTCTATACTCAGGCTTTTCAAGGCTCTATGTAAGACCGCATTTTCAATCAGTTCTATCCAATCTAACAAATTGTCTCCATTAAAGTATTCGTCCGATTTATAATAAATTTCTTCTATTTCATTTGATAGTTCCTCAAATTCACTAATCTTTATATTCTTGGCTAATTCTTTATTATTCAGGTTCTGCACGACTTTATTAAAATAGGCTATTTCATTTTTTATGTTGTCACGATGATTTCTCATCACTTTAACCTCCAAATTATTTGATTTTTTTCAAACAATTTGGAATGGCTACGGATAGCGTATGTAATAGAGAAACCACCATTTTTTCATAGGTTTGTCCTCATATAGCCTAAAAAAGAGCGAAGTTTACACACGTTTGTGCAAACTCCGCTTTTAAAAATAGGTGCTATAAAGATGTTCTGCATAAAATTACAGAATTACCTATGTGCATATATTTTTTATGTACCGCAGAACATTATTACAAATCTCCCTTTGAGGTGCTACACCTAAATTTAAAATAGGCTACGCACTTTCTTATGTATTAAAAATCGGTCAAGGCTTTTGAAAATATAAGCTATGACCTTTAATTAAATTTTATTATTTGTAGTTGGAAAAATTTGTAATAAAATAAAGATTTTATGTATGAATTTTTATTAAACAATTTACATTTTTAAGTTTTATATGAGCTAAAATACACAAAAAAAGACAACCGCTTATATTAGGTCGCATTTTTAATATTTTCAGTTTTATAATCTATTAATTTTGGTCTCTGGTTACGTCAAATATAGAGGTCATTACGAGTTTACCATTATTATTTGGTTTTATTGTTACAAACTTTGCTGTTTTTAGAACATTGATAAAGTATTCTGCAACATTTTCACTATCAATATCGATGGTTTTACTCTCTATCTCAACGTATATTTTAGTGTTCTCTGCATTCATGCTTATTTTCATCAATCCCATGTTCGCAGTTGCAATACACGACAAGTCTAATCTAGCAGAAATAAAATTTTCTATCTTAAATGGGTCTAATGTTGTAGGCTTATAGAATTTTTCTCTTTTTTTCATAGCTTCTTTCAAAAAGCTATCAAATTTGTCGTCTTTTTCTTTTTCCTCAATATCGTAACCATTACTCAGGTCATAACTGTACTTAAATAATAAATCTTTATTCTCCATGATTTTTCTCCTCAGTATAATTAGATGTAAATTCGCTTAAACAGTGTTCTAAGTTTTTGCCATATCCTATTCCATACATAAACATTAATTTGCCAAGTTCTCTCATAACATCATCGTATAAATCACATATTCTTACAGCCATTCCATTATCAACATCAAAATCTTTGTTATCCTTTTTTACCTCATATTCCAAATCGTAAATATCTCTTTTTATTTTCCATATTTCTTCAAAAATTTCATAAAGTTTTCCGCCTTTTTCAGAAAATTCATTCTTTACCACTTTACTTAAATTTCTAATCTTTTTCTCCTGCGGAGCATTAAGATTGTAAAATCCAAAAGTTAAGTCGTAGTAGCCTTCAAATGCTTTTTCCAAATCTCCTTTTACGTCATTTAAAAAATAATCTTTATCTTCCATTTTAAAAACCTCTTCCTTTTAACTCAGATTAATATCTGCTTATATTTTTTAACGTATTTAGAATTTCATTCTGAATACAAATGGGGGCTACCCTAAAACAACACAAAATTTCACGTTCCTTTTTACAGACTTCATTTGCTAAATCATTTATATAACTCATGTTTTCGCAATTCACATTATTCTTAATAAGATAATCGCATGAAACATTGTACAATTCAGATAATCTAGCTACTGTGTAAATGTTCGGTAGAATTTTACCGCGTTCATAATAAGAATAAGTTGTCCTGTCAATATGTAAGGCATTTGCGACTTCTTCTTGCGTGAATCCATTATTTTTTCTCAGTTTCTTTAATTTAATGTGTATCATTTTGCGAAATTTTGTCCTTTATAACTATCAAAAATTCCTCCGGCATATACGATAGTACCCAATACGATTTTATAAACGGATAATCTTTGCGAAGTTCATCGACTGTGTGAGCACAAAGCCAATCAAAAGCTCCCTTGCCACCGCTATAAAATGTGGTTACATATAATGACACCAAAAACATACAATTTATACAATTTTTTTCAATGAGATTTGTAATCTCTTTTTTTAATTTTATTTTGAGTTCTTCCTTATTAGGAATGCGTACGTGCCCTGCAAAGCAACAAATTTTCATAAAGCACTCCTTGTTATTTTTAAGAATAACTATAATTAAATTTTATAATAATCGTATTTCTTGAATTAAGGGTATACAATTATTTAATCTGTTAATCTTAATTATAGAGATTCTATAATTAAGGCGGTAGTAAATATGTCATTTGGAGAAAGGATGCAAGAAATAAGAATAGACAAAGGATTAATTCAAAAAGATATCGCAGACCTGTTAAAAGTTACAGTTGCTACAATATCTCATTATGAGCAAAACACACACTCTCCAGATGTACAAACAATAGCTGAAATATCTAAATTTTTAAATGTATCTTCAGACTATCTTTTGGGTATAATTAATGAGCCTATGCCTATAATTCCAGATAAAACCATCATAAGACTTCCCCTTAACTTTCCTAAACATGGAATAAAAGAACTAAAAGATTATATAAACTACCTTATCTTAAAATACAAAAATTGACAAATAAATGCCGGTTTTTATACCAAATAAGAAATTTAAGAACAATAGATGTAATTATTATACCACATTAGTTCTTAGAAATCAAGAACCATTGCTCGTGTTTAGCTTGATTAATAGTTGTTAGGCTATATTTGGGTGATTAAATATGAATGATTTTAATAAAAAATTGGGTCTTAAAATCTGTAAACTTAGAGAACAAAGAAAATTGTCACGAGAAAAATTAGGAGAATTGTCTAATATAAGTGATAGGTTTATTTATGACATTGAAACAGGACAAAAAGGAATGTCGTCTGAAACTCTATATAAGCTATCTATTGCACTAAATGTATCTTCAGACTATTTGTTATTTGGAGTAAAAACTAATGATGAGATTATTGAACGTATAACAGGGCTCTTAAAGAAATTAAATAAAGAAAACCAAGAATCCATAGAAAAAATATTAATAGAAATATATGGTATGGTTTCAAAAATCAATTGAACTTTATAGCACTTTATTATTTGTTTCAATATAAGATTTGGTAATATCACAATGTAAGGGACTTCAATTTAAAACATTGGTGTCCTTATTTTTTATTATAAAGGTTCTAAAAATAAAATCAATACCACATATCAAAACTTCAATACTTTATCTCATTTATAAAACACTAGTCTTTATGTGAAATATAATATAGAGGTGATATAAATGGCATTTGATAAAGAAAGAATGGGACAAAAAATCAAAATGGCGAGAAAAGAAAAAGGATTTACCCAAGAACGTCTCGCAGAGTTTGTAGGTATAAGTAATCGGACGTTAAACTTAATGGAAAAGGGAAAATCTGGCATGACAATAGAAACCTTAATAAAGTTTTGCAATTCACTCGATGTAAGTCCAAATTATATGCTTTCTTATAAATCTGATAATAATAGGCTAGGAGATATCTTAGAGGGCTTTACTCCAAATCAGAAATTAATAATAGAAGAATTTTTATCAGCTTTTGAAAAATTGTCGGATAATTTATATAACAACGAATAATTAATTTGTCCAAAAATAAACTATCTTAGTATAAGTTTTAAAACATAAAATATTTTATTAATTTCCTCGGAGTCTAGCTTTTTCCCCTTTCTAATAAAAAATTACTGCAATAAAAAGTAGCTTACTAAGTAAAAAATTAGTAAGCTTTTATAATTATAAAATTATTGTAAAAATATCGTTGTAAATGCTTGTCATATAATGTATAATAGAAAGCTAGTAGTAGGAGTTTAGCTAACAGAGAACGGTTAATCTGCCCTCGAGAGGGGGTAGATAATATGTTTGATTTATTAATTTTAGTTGGATTTTTTCTAACATATTTTTTAATAATATATCTAATTTTAGATTCAGCATATAGAAAAATGAAATAACCGTTTCTCTCTCTAAAGTAAAAACGGTTATTTCTTAACTTAATTGTCTTTGGGGCTAAGCCGTTCTTTAAACGGTTTCACTCCTACTACTTTTCATTATATGCTCAGTGTTGTCTATTGTCAACACATTATTATAATATTCTTTCTGCGTTATTTTATGCGTGGAAAGTTTTTTATTTTATATTCGTAAGTGATTTTAAAATATCATAAATATAATTGCTCCCTCTGGATATTAAAATACCTGTTAAAAAATTCCCAACATAGGGAACGCTTGATTTCAAGTCCAAATATTCGGGTAAATCCAGCTTATAAGCTATCGCAATAACTATCCCTAAAATAATACTAAAAAGCATACTAAAAGAAAAATCATCATTTACAAAAAACTCTTTAAAATATGTAATTAAACTTTCAATTAATATTGAAAAACTTATTATTTCTACAATTTTATTATTCATTATGTTTAGTCTCCTTGCTTGATTTTAACGAATCGACGCTGAAAACAGGTTGAGCGAAGCGAACGTGTTTTCTATGTCGATTCTTGACTCTTTTAGTTCATTTTCTTGTCAAGAAGAAAATGAACATATCCCTACTGTGGTATTTTTAAGGTCTGTCCTGCATAAATCGTGTCGCTTGTGAGATTATTAAGGCTTTTTATTTCTTTGTATCTTGTACCATTTCCAAGATATTTTTTCGATAAATCCCAGAGGGTATCGCCTTTTTGTACCGTGTATTCAAAATAGCTTGTAGGTGCAGATGTATCTGATTTAAAACCATTTAAGACTTTATTTTTCATTATTTTGGGATAGTTTTTGTAAGAAATGTTGAGGTCTACATTTCCGCTTATTCCGTCAATTTTCCCTGTACTTGAATATTGCCAAATTCCGCATGAATACGCCGTTTTATCTGCACCCCACTGT
>CAQJOC010000046.1:0-2143 GCA_948815685.1 uncultured Eubacteriales bacterium
AAATAGAATAAGTTTAGAAAGTAAAATAAGTAATTCTATTGTCTTTATCAATTAATGCTTTAAATTCCTTTTTGAAAAACACCTAAATTGCATAAAATAGTTTGCTCTCAAATTTAATCTCGGTATTTGTAATTGTATGCACTTTATTTTTGATTTTACAGGTACTTTTATATCTCTGTTATCTTTTATAAATAATGTAATCCTTACCCATAAAATGAATTTTTAAAAAATACAACTTAAAATTTTTGTATTCATAGGTTATAAGTGGTGAATTATCGCCAAAAGCAATATAACGAGTATTTTTTTCGGCAATTACAAAGCCGGTAAGTAAAACTATAAAAAGGCTTGTCCCTATCAGTGCACAAAAAAATGTTTTTACCTTACTTTTCATTTTAAACTTCCTTTCTTTTGTAAGTAGACACTCAGGTAAAAAATTAATTAAAAAGATTAATTTTTATAAATATATTTCCCTCTTTCATCTGTGGATTTTTCTTATAGACTTTCCTTATTAACTTTAAAAATTTTTATTATATTATGGTTTTATTTATATTTATATATGCTACTTTTTTATTACAGGATAAAAATACTCAAATAGAAAGTAAGCATTGGAAAAAACTTTTGAATTTTCTTGAACTTACCTTTTTTAAATTATTAAAAAATATATTAAAAATACAGATATTAAGGGGTTATCTTTTCCATTACTCCAATTAAATTATAATTTTCATAAGAGTTAATCTTTACTTTTACAAATTTTCCTTCCAAATTAATTGTTTCAGCGTCTTTATCGGCAGTAAAAAATATTTTTCCATCTACTTCCGGGGCATCCCCTTTGCTCCTCCCGAACCAAAAATCAGACTCTGTATCCTTTCCCTCAACCAATACCTCTAATATTTTACCTCTTAAACTTCTTCCTTTATCTTCAGCAATTTTTTCTTGTATTTTCATAATATCCATACATCTTTTTTCCTGTATTTCTTCATCAACTTGGCCCGGCATATCAAAAGCTTTTGTCCCCTCTTCTCTGGAATATGCAAAACAGCCAACTCTGTCAAATTTAATCTTACTTATAAAATCTTTCAAATCATTAAATTCTTCTATACTTTCATTGGGAAATCCGCAAATAAATGTTGTCCTTAATATTAAATCCGGAACTTTATTTCGCATTTTTTCAATTAAATTCTCCAGAAATTCTCTATCACCTTTACGGTTCATAAGTTTTAAAATTTTTTTATTACAATGCTGAAGAGGGATATCTATGTAATTTAAAATTTTGTCATCTTTTGACATTAAATCCAAAAGGTCATCGGTTATTCTTTCCGGATAACAGTACATGAGTCTTATCCAATGTAATTTTTCAATTTTACAAAGTTCTCTCAGCAGAGATGGAAGTTCGAGTTTTCCATATAAGTCTTCTCCATACCTTGTGGTATCTTGTGCTATAACCAAAAGTTCTCTAACGCCACGTTTTACAAGATTTTCAGCTTCTTTTATTATTTCTTCTTTTGGTCTGCTTCTGAATCGCCCTCTTATCATAGGTATTGCACAGTAAGAACAAAAATTGTCGCACCCATCCGCAATTTTCAAATATGCAAAATATTTAGGAGTAGTTAAAATCCTTTCTCCGTTCATAGGCATTTCTTCTTTTTTGCCAAATAAACTTATTTTTTCATTTTTAAATACCTTATCAAGAATTTCTCTGATTTTACCGTTTGACCCAATTCCAACAAGTCCGTCAATTTGAGGAATTTCCCTTATAAGTTCCTTTTTATACCTTTGGGCTAAACATCCCGTAACAATAATATACTTAAGCCTTGTATTTTTAGACAACTTAACTTTAACTAAATTCAAGATTTCATCTATGCTTTCTTCTTTTGCCGCTTTTATAAATCCGCATGTATTTAATATTACAGCATCTGCCTGAGCTAAATCTGACACAATATTATATTTTTCGCATTTTATTTTACCCAGCATAAGCTCGGCATCTACTCGATTTTTCTCACATCCGAGACTTATCATTCCTATATTGTAGTTCACTTTAAATCATCCTTTTTGCCTTTTATTTATGAGTATGTTTCTATTTCACAGAATGTCTAATGTACAAAACATATTATTTTTTTACTACATCTTTGAGTAAGTACTATAA
>CAQJOC010000046.1:2159-8789 GCA_948815685.1 uncultured Eubacteriales bacterium
TTTTAACATCTATCTGCCAATTGATAAACTATATAACACAAAAAAACACCCTTCTTTTTTTTAGTGGATAAGCTTCACTATTGTATAAGAAAGGTGTTGTTTTTATTTAAGCCTTAACTTCACATGAATATCACGTGGTTGTTTGAATCATATGCAATGTGATTCTCTAGCTAAAGCTTAACCGAAATGTTACACACTTTGCGTTTGAACATGTATTTACGGGCAGGAGTTTTTAGATTTGTCAGAAGATTTTGATTTGTTTTGATTTTGGTTTTGGTTTTGATCAGCTTTGTTCTGATTTTTATTTTGATTCTTTTTGTTTGATTCATTATTTCCCATTTTTGTCACCTCCATATTATCTAGTATCTACGTATGTAATAAATTTATTCATAAATTAATTAGATAAATTGAAGATTTTTTATAATAAGTCTCCTGCCAAATTAAACTTTAAAATATTAATATTTAATTATTAAATAAAAAGACTAGGGCTTGTCTGAAAAATAAAAAATAGTTAAAGTAAAAAAATTGAGGCCTATTCACACGGAAATTTTTGGAATAAAATTTTCATGTGTTCTCGAAAAATATAACGCAAATTCCATAAAAATTCAGAAAAACAAAAGGATATTTTTTCGACAAAGCACGTTTTATGGCCTTAAAAAATTAGTAATTTTACTGTGAAGTTTTTTGTGTGAACAGGCCCTAGAACAGCTCATCCTAAATTATCTCACCAAAAGCCTTGTCTTTTATCCCTGCAGCGTTCGCTTCATCTGTATCTATGTGGCATGCCAGTGAAAATTGTTCACTTATCCTTACAACCACTTCGCCAAATATCACAGGTCTTTCTTCATTGTCTATCTTTACAGATACAATTTGACCATCTTGTAAATTATTTCGTTCGGCATCTTTGAGAGGCATATGAATATGCCTTTTGGCAATTATAACGCCTTCTTCTATTTTCAATAAACCTTTCGGTCCTATTATTTCACATCCTGAACTTCCGAATAAATTTCCTGATTCCCTTATAAGCGTATTTATTCCAATTTTTCTTGTATCTGTTATTGATAGTTCAACTTGAGTCTTTTTTCTTAAAGGGCCTAGAACGGCAACATTCTTTATTGAACCTCGAGGTCCAACAATTTCTACTTTTTCTTCACTTAAAAATTGCCCGGGCTGTGACAGAAACCTTTTTGGAATAAGTTCATAATTTTTTCCAAAAAGAATATTTACTGCTTCTCTCGATAAATGTACATGTCTTGCAGATACCTCTACTGTTACTTTCAAAAAACCAACTCTTTCGCAAATTTTTCATTTTATTTTCATTTTATTTTTATTTTATATAATAATATAATAGAAAATCCATTTAAAAGAAATTAATTTCTATTTGCTTATAAATCTTTTAAAAAATAAAAAGAGCAATTTGGACATTTAATATTTACCATCTTTTCATAATTAATTCTCGTCTTTTTTTATATTATTTTTTTATTTTTAGATAATTTATTGGAATTTAATTGACAAATTTTAGATTTAATTATAAAATATTATCGAAAGGAGGTGAATTATATGATAGAAATTACCAAAAGAAGAGATAATAAATTTAATATACACATAACTCTTAAAAGCGATAAAGAAGTGGTAGATAAAATAATCGATAACTACTTGGATGATGACGACTTAGATAAAACATTTAACCCTAATAACCCGCCTGCTGCTGCCGCTGCTTATGTAGTTCTTAAGAACGAGGCAAGCTATAAAAAATTTTTTGATGGATGTAAAAGAAAAGGCGTTAAAGAAATTATGCTTTCTCATATGAAAAATCCTCCTGTACCTGGGTACCCTGGTCAGACCATAAAACCATCAGAGTACGAAGAAGCCCCGGAACTTTTGACTCATTAAGTTAATTCTGTATAAAAATTATTAACATTAAAAAATAAATATTAAAATATTTAATTAATAAAACTCCACCGGAATACCTGATGGAGTTTTATTATTGAGCAGTTTAAGGCAATATCACATAATAGTAAAACTTTAGTTTCAAAAGTAAAAATGAAAAAGATAGAAATTTTATATTTTATAGTTAATGTAGTTAAAAAAGATACATACTTTCTTATGATATACAGCTGGTATAAAACGTAGAACACACTCTGCATTATTCCTTATCTTTTTGTTCATAAATGTTTTCGTCCGTTTTTAAACTGTGGTTACTATAAATATCCCTTTTTAAGAGTTACAGCCATTATTTTTGTTGTTAAATCATTTTTGAACCTTATCCGAACTAATCATCTCCTCTGCGGCTTTTAAGGTAGACTCTGATATATTTATTCCTCCCATTATGCGTGCAAGCTCTCTTTTTCTTCCGCTAAAGTCAAGCCTGTATACTGATGAATCGGTACGTCCGTTTTCACTTTTTTTCTTTATTAAAAAATGTTCATCTGCCAATGAGGCTATCTGAGCTAAATGAGTTATACATATCACTTGCTTTTTTTTAGACAATTCTTTAAGCTTAAGTCCGATTTTATTTGCTGCATTTCCGCTTACTCCCGTGTCTATCTCATCAAATATTACAGTATTTTCCTCTCCGTCAAAAACCGTATTTTTTATCCCGAGAAGTATTCTTGAAATTTCCCCTCCGGAAGCCACACTTTCTATTGGCCTCAAAGACTCACCTTCATTTACGCAAATAAAAAATCTTATTTTATCGCACCCATTAATTCCCGGAGATGTTATTTCTTGTTCGACTGTAAATTCTACATTGGGCATATCCAAAAATTTTAACTCGTTTTCTACTTTTTTTGCAAGTTCTTTTCCGTACTTTGCCCTATTAACGGATATTTCTTTACCCTTTTCTTCTACAATTTTTTTAACTCTGTTAAATTCCGTTTCCAAATTGTGTACTTTATCTTCGCAGTTTTTAAGTTCAAAAAGCTCGTTTTGGGCACATTTTAAAAAATTTAATATTTCTTCCTCGTTTTTTCCATATTTTCTTTTAAGTTTATATAAAACATCTAATCTTTCTTCCGCCCATTCGAGTTCTTGCGGATTATATTCGGTTTCATCAATTATGACACTCATTTCATTTAAACATTCAGAAACATCATAAAAAGCATTTTGGAGTCTTTGGGCTATATTATCTGCCTCCTTAATATACTCGGAAACCTCAAACAACAACTCTGCACTTTTTTGGATGCCTTCCAATGCTCCGCCTTGCATTTCATCTCCGTTTAACAGTTTCCTTGCCTCTGTTAAAGAAGAAACAGTCTTTTGTCGGTTATTATATTTTTTCTTAATTTCAATCAATTTTTCGCTTTCTCCCTCCTTTACGTCTGCGTCTTCAATCTCATTTATTTCATATTGTAAAAGTTCTGTTTTTCTTTGAACTTCACATTCATCTAAAGTAAATTCCTGTATTTTCTTTTTAATATTTATCATGTCAGAGTAAACATTTTTGTATTCCATCAGTTGATTATTGATTTTTCCAAATAAATCTACATATTTAATATGATTTTCTCCCGAAAGTAAGTGATACCCCTCATGCTGACTGCAAACATCAATTAAATTAGGTTTTAGTTGTCTAAGAATAGCTACAGTAGCGGGTCTTCCGTTAATTTTGCAAATATTTTTTCCGTTCCGGGTTAATTCTCTATGTAAAAGAATCGTATTATCTTCGGTCTCATAGCCCAAATCGTTAATAAATTTTATCTTCTCATCAGAAATTTCATTTATTACGGCACTGATAAAAGCCCTCTCACAACCCTCTCTTATCATATCCCTATTTAGCCTGCCTCCGAATATTGCATTTATTGCAGCTATAATTATAGACTTTCCCGCACCAGTTTCTCCTGTAAGTACGTTAAATCCGGATGAAAATAAAATATCTGTGCTTTTTATTACTGCTATACCCTCTATATGTAAATGAGAAATCATAATGCTCCCCTCTTATTATAAAAATAAATCTTTTCCCATTAGTTTTTTATCGACATTTTTATAAAAATCCTGTTCCGGTAAAGTTATCATTTTTACATACTTTTCTGCACTTTTTATTTTCACTTTTCCGGAATTTTTAAAACTAAGCACCGCATTTCCATCATATCCGATAAAAATTTCAGATTTTGGTCTCTGTATAAATTCTATCTCAATTTCTCCTTTTGCATCAAAAATCATGGGTCTGACGGATAACGAATGAGGACAAATCGGTGTTATAATTATACATTTCATGTCAGCTTCCACTATAGGCCCTCCTGCTGATAGGGAATAGGCGGTCGAGCCCGTAGGAGTCGCTGCAATAACGCCGTCTGCCCTAAATGCACAAACAAGTCTTCCGTACCTTGAAATTTTAAAATCTGTAATTTGAGAATTAGAATCTCTTGATATCACTATATCATTTAAAGCTGAATAAACATTGGCTTTTCCGTTGATTTCGGCATTTATAAGCATTCGTTCAGTAATTTTGTATTCTCCGTCGATTAAATTTTTCAACTGTTCAGGTTCACTCTTTTCCAGTCCCGCCAAGAAACCTAATCTGCCGCTGTTTATTCCTAAAACAGGTTTACCATAATCACATACAAATTTTGAATAATGCATTATAGTTCCGTCTCCGCCTATAATTAACACCACATCGCACTCATTCAATATTTTTTTTTGCTGTTCTTTATATGTAAATTTCAAATAATCGAAAATTTCTGTATCGTATGATTTTAATACTGATTTTATTTTTTTTATATATATTTGTGCATTAAAATTATCTTTATTATAAAAAATAACTATCTTCAAAAATTTTGCTCCTCACCACTTAATTCTTTAAATGACATACTTTCAACTAAATCCACATTTATGTTTTTTGAAACTTTAGCATCATCTGATTTTTGTATGTAAAGTAAATATTCAATATTACCTTTTGGACCTTTTACCGGAGAAAAGTCAAGACCATTTACGGAAAAACCATTATTTTCGCAAAAATTAATTACTTTTTGTATAGTCTCAATTCTAACATTTCTATCTCTGATTACTCCGTTTTTTCCTACTTTTTCTTTTCCCGCTTCAAATTGAGGTTTTATAAGACAAACACCTCGGCATTCTTTACTTATTACCTGTCTTATCGCCGGCAAAACCGTACACAATGATATAAAAGATAAATCAGCTGAAAAAAAATTAATTTCATCGTCTATTTTATCTTTAGTTATATATCTTATGTTTGTTCTTTCAAGATTAATAACTCTTTTATCATTCCTCAATTTCCAGTCAAGCTGACCATACCCCACATCAATAGCATAGACTTTTTTGCATCCGTTTTGCAGCATACAGTCAGTAAATCCTCCGGTAGACGCACCTGCATCTAAAGCAACAAGATTTTTCAAATTTATGTTAAATACATTTATAGCCTTAAAAAGTTTCAGTCCGCCTCTGCTGACAAAATCAACTTCTTTCTTTTTAACCTCTATTCTGCATTCCTCCGGATATGACATACCAGGCTTATCGGCCCTTTGTCCTTCTACAAATACGCATCCTTCCATTATTAAAGATTGTGCCCACATACGGCTTTTTGCAAGTCCTTTTTCAAATACTAAAATGTCTAATCTTTTTTTCATAAATTTTCCCTATTTTCTCATTTTCATTTTAACAGTTATAAATCAGATAGAATTATATAGAAAATAGCTCTATCCGAACTTTTTTATCTAAACTTCTTTATTTTATTTATAGTTATTATAGTCAAGTAACATTGAAAAAGTAAATTTAAAAATCAGATATTGAATATTTAAATTATTTTTATGATTTCCAATAAACGAAAAATAGACTTCCTGCAAAATCAAATATATGATATAATAAGGAAATGAAATATGAAAATATAAAAAATTATAAACCTGAAAAGTTTCGCAGGATAACGGGACTAAAAATTGAAACATATAAAAAGTGCATAGAAATTTTGAATAAAAAATATAGTGTAGAACATGCTAAAAAACGTACGAAAAAGCAGACGTAATTCTAAACTATCAATAGTTAAAGTTTTATTCGTCTTTTTTACGTTTGTATCTTAAAATAGTCCCTAAAGAAAGCAGCATAATCCATGAGAATTTATCTATTTGTTCTGAATTTTCGGTTTTAAGCCAGTTGTATTCCTCTTATTTTGAATCGCCTGAGTCGTTTTTATAAGGCTCGATTACTTGCATTTTCTATTTTACTGTTACTGTGTTCGTTTTTTTTGCCGTGTTACCTCAATTTAATTTCCGGTATTTGTAATGGATGGGCTTTTATTTTGACTCTGCAGGAGAGGAGATCTATTGTGGATATATTCGAGTCTTAAAAATTGATTTTCATGTGCATAAACATATCTCTCTTGCAAATAAGTTTTTTTGCTGTAAACTTATAATGAGATTTAATTAGACCGCTCGTGGCGAAGCTGGATATCGCAGCAGATTCCGATTCTGAAGGTCGGGGGTTCAAGTCCCTCCGGGCGGACCATAAAAAACCAATAACCATGTGGTTTATGGGGTTTTTGATTTTTATAAATTAACTCCAAAATCTCTTATAAGCTAACAAAAAATTTTTTCTGATATTTTATGTTTATTCTAGGGCTTGTCTGAAAAATAAAAAATGACTAAAATAGAGAAATGAGTAGATATAAAATAAGAGAAGAAC